>CAZASJ010000033.1:0-31558 GCA_964487735.1 uncultured Bacteroidales bacterium
CCGGTCTCCAGTCCCCGGTCCCTGGTCTCCAGTCTCCGATCTTCGGTCTCCGGTCTCGAGGATCTACGAAAAACAATGAAATCAAAGATTTCTGGTTTTTCGGGACTACTGGTATCCGGCCAGCCTATTCTGCATAAAAATCGATCATCCGCTGAATGGCTCTTTTGCATACCGGGCAGAATGCATCATATTTTACCGATTTCATGGTACAGTCGATGTAGGGTCTGAAAACGCCTTCGGAAACATAGCCACCGCCTTTATATACGCCCACTCTGTTTTCATTTTCTTCCGTGGCAGGGGTAGGGACGGGTGTTGAGTGACTGACCATATTTTCCCATTTTGATTTGAAATCAACAAGGGTTGTAATGTTGGGTTCCCATGGCTCCACATCAAGCGGGTAGAAATCTTCAACGGCAACATCAGATGAGTAATACTCATCTCCCAGTCCGGCAAAGGCGTGCCCAAATTCATGCTGGAAAAGAAAATCTCCGGCAGGGTTGTCACTTGTCCCCAGACTGTAGTAATTATAGATTCCGCCGCCACCATATTTTTCATGATTTACCAGTATGAAGATCTGGTCGTATGGGGCATTGGCTGCCACATTTCTCACACTCTTCATGTCTTCGGTGGTAAGGTATCTTTCCGAACCAAAAGTATAGAAATTGGTCCCTACGGCAGTATTTACAAATATATCCTCTCCGGGGAGATCGGTACCGCTTTGTTCTGAGACAGATTTAACGGCCCAGATATTGATCTTATCTTTGTTATCCCTGTAAGGTTCTGATTCGAGGATGTAGCCTTTAAAACGTTGGCAATCCTGTTCGAATTTATCCATTTCTGCTTCCGTATAGCCTTCGGCAATGATCACAATATCAAGTTTCTTATTGTATTTGCCAGAATAATGGACTTTCGCTTTTTTAAATTTTCCTTCTTTATTTTTATGGATATTCCTGGTTTTAGGGTTGATATAAAGGATGTATTCTTTATCCCAGCTCAGATCTTTGTTCCTGCTGTAGAAAGCAATGTTCACTGCGTTTTTGGGATAAGGCATGACAAGGGTCTCATCAAATGCCTTACAACTTGATTCGGCCTCAGGAGTTGCCTGGTATTCCCTGAATAATGATGAATATCCTCTTGAGTAGATCAGTTCATTGGTGAATGCATCATGCACTTCAAATTTATAATTTCCATAGTCAAATTTGTCAATGAGGTTTGTTGTGGAACCACCCCAGTATTTTTCTGCATAAAGGGTGTCGAACTGATAATATTCAACAGCTGCACTACCGGAATGGATGTAGTCGATACGGAGGGTCTTGTTCTTAAAATGATCTTTGAATTGTGCCTGGGCTCCGATGGTTAGAACCACTAGCAAGAGAATGAGGATTTTTTTCATGGCAATATTTTATGCCGTGAAATTACAAAAATTTAGGTTTTAGGTGCGAGGTATGGGGCTTGAGATAGAATTATTTATCCTCACGCCCCTCACCTCACGCCCCACACCTCATGCCTCATCTAAAACGATCCAAATTTTAAACCGAAGTATCCGTTAAATCCCCTAAGCATATTCGGGCTTGAATTGATCATGGATATCTGCGATGTGTAACGGTATGAACCTCCAACGGCAAAGCGCATGAATTTGATCAGGTTCACTTCTATTTCCAGGCCCGGTTCGATAACGAAGAAAGCATCATTGTCTAAGGTGTAATTACCGTGATAATCATGGTCATCCCAGGGTTGATTTTCAACATAAGCTACTCCCCCGGCGCCAATGATAAGGGGAATGGTGATATGCACAGGATAATTTGGCGCAATAATGGCTTCCAGAAACAATCCGCCATAGCCGCCGGCAATGTTTATGCTTTCTTTTGGCAGAATATCCAAATATTCTTTATCACTGATAAATCCATGACCAGCCAGGCCAATGGAAAAGTGATGATCGATGAGCCATCCTCCTCTTGCACCCATTAAATAAGCGTCTTTTCCTTTGATTTGTGTATATCCAAAGCTTAATCCTCCCCATCCACCGTGATCAATATTTCCGTTTTTACTTCCGAAGAGTGTGCCCATTTCTTCATGCCTTTCCTGGGCCGAAGCCGGATGGTACAGTGCAATGGCCATTACAGCAATTGCAAGAACTTTTAGTACGTAATTTGTATTTTTCATGATTTTTTAGATTTTCTGTTTTTAAAAAGTGATTTTCATTGAAAATCCGAAGTCGAATAACGACAATCGGAATATGTTTTGTCCGAACAATTCAAAAAATGGTTTAACATCCAGGCTAAAGGCCAAGGGCGCCCTGTCGAGACGGAATTCAATACCGGCAATGGCGTCCAGGCCAATAATCGGGGCAAATTTTCCGGGGTAGTAGTAACGACGGAAAGGATTCGCCAGGAAACCTCTCTGAGGTTGATGGGTTGTATAACCAACATGCGCCCCCATTCCTGTGTAGTAAAACATCTTATCGGTGAATTTAAGATATAAAGGCCGATAGGATTCAAGCAGGGCAGTAAGTTGTATTCCCCCATCCCGAAAACTAAGCAGGCCTTTGTATCCCCTGAAGTTATCAATATGATGCTGGTAGGTTATTCCGCTTGATAAACCCACCCGGGCACCTATTTCATTTTTGTATTCCTGTGCATTTGTGCCATGCAACATAAACAGCAACAGGATTATGGTAAGTATGAATGATTTCATCAAATCCTTTGTTTGTTTATTGTTGAATTAGGTTTATGCTTCCTCCGGCAATGGTGACTTTAATGCGCGGGACATTATTTCCTGCTACTCCCATTTTTCCGTTCAGCAGATACTGTCCGTCTTCACCTTCAACCGCTGTTGTAGCAAAGTTTGGATTTAGCTGTGGATATATTACCCTGGTTTTCTTGTCATAATATACCTCCAGAAAATACCCGAACCCCTTCCTGCAGATCATACTTACATCTGTGTAATTTGCAGCCAGGTTCATCATGCTGAACTTCCGTCCGAAGTTGTCAATGCTGAGGTTGCCATAATTGGTATTCAGGATAAGGTCTCCGTGCATATTTTCTATATTGATATATGAAAAGGAGGTTTCCCCATTGATCATCCCTGCATCTTCAAAGAAGTAAGTATCTCTTTTTGAATTAAGTTTGATCGATCCGAAGCTGTTAATATTGGGTTTGGAGGATTTGCTGTTGATCCTTAAATCTCCGGCATAGTTGAGTTTTAATTCTGTATATCCAAGTGTTAGCCTGCCCTTGGATATGCTGTCGATGATCACATTTCCGAAGCTGTGATCCAGTTCTAATTCTTTGAAGTGTCCGCCACGTACATCGCCATTTGCAATGGTGATCACAGCTTTTCCCTGGTGGTCGGTCATATATAAGTTTCCAAATTTCATTTCAATGTTGATTTCAATCCCCGTAGGGATGAAGACCGTATAATCGATCTGTGCATTGCTTCCGCTGCTAAGCATTGAGTTGGTAAAATCTGCCACATCCGCCCAGAATGCGCTTTTCTGATTCCCAAAAACGGTTTGTGCGATCACATAGTAAGAAGATTCCGAAAATGCTATTTCAATCCCCTCAAAAGTCTTTTCAACTTTGGATTGCTTGTTTGATTCAACCTTAATACTGACCTCAAAGCGTATGGAATCCTCTTCCCAGGGAAGGATGTGTACATTCCCATACTTGTTGATGATCTGTAATGTGGTTTCACCTGTAGCAGGATAAACCTTTGTGAGTTTCCGGCTCTTCTCATACTGCTGGGCCAGCAGGGGCGAACCCGACAAAATGCCGAATAGCGCCAGAGTCAGAATGGTTTTACAATAAAACTTTCTTGTCTTCATGATCTTCCGTGTTTTGTTCGTCTGCATTTTTGAGTTGAAGGAGTATTTCTTCCAGGATCTGAAGTTTTATCCTGTAGTTCTGGATCATAGCTTCGATCACTTCCTCATTGGCGGCATTATCATTCAGGTCAGTCTTTAGTTCATTGAATACTTTGTCAAGTTCTTTAAACTCAATGTTTATTTCTTCCCTGACGGGAGATCCCTCTCCTGCCAGGCGGAACACTTCATTTTCCATAAAACTGATCTGGTTGGAGTAATATGCTTTGGCTTCCATCAGTACGGGGATCTTGTCATAGACTTCTGTCTGCGGGTTATCGGCCATTTGCTGCCCGCTATCTCCCTTATTTATGGTATAATCGATGAAAATATAGGTAGCTACAAATATTACCACTGCTGCGGCAAGCCTTATCAATTGTGTTGTCAAATTGATCGACCTCACAGGTTTGATATCCCCTTTGATCTTCTCCCATGTTTGTGGTGAAGGCAATTGGTCGTCGAAATCACCTTTGTTTTCAAGAATGAATTGTTCGAGTTTATCGGGTTTCATTTTGTATGTTGTTTAGTACTTCTTTAACTTTTCTTCTGGCACGCATATATTGTGATTTTGAATTTGATTCACTGATATTCAGGATCTGTGAGATCTCAACATGGTCGTAACCTTCCAGTAGATAGAGCGAGAATATCATTCTGCTCCCTGAGGGAAGTTGTTCCATGGCAACTTTAATATTATCAACTGTGAGTCCGTTTCCATATGCTTCTTCTTTCTCTTCTTCCTGGTTTTCGAACCATCCCATATCTTCGAAATAGTTCAGATCGGTTTTCTTTCGTTTAATCTCGTTTATGCATTTATTGATCACAATTCGCTTCAGCCAGTGACCGAAACTTGATTCGTAGCGGAACGATGACAAGCGATGAAAGGCATCGGTGAAGGAATCCTGCAAAAGGTCTTCAGCCTTCTCACGTTGATTCATCATGCGGTAGCAAACATTGAACATTGCTTTGGAATACAGCTGGTAGAGCATATATTGATCTCGCTGGTTCCCTTTTTTACAACCCTCAATGATGTCCCGGTGTATCTCCTTATTACCCGTAGCCTGCAATATTTCTTTATTTTTTCTACTGACTAACGACAACATCATTTTCAAAGGGTTGCAATTGGGATGGAATTATTTAAGATAAAGGTATCGTTTTTGTTAAAATCCAAGCGTAATTTTAATTAATGCTCCAATCAAAAATCAGAACATGTAAAAATTTTCATATATTTGATGCTGAATCATCTAAAAACCAACTATTGGTAAATTACTTAAATATCTTCCCAGGTATTCGGTATCTGAATATAAAGGACCGAGACTTTTACACTCAGGCATAACTTCCGATTTCAATTTCCTATTGTTGAATTTAATGTAAAATCATTTCATTATGAAATTACCTTATGCCGAATCATTTAAGATAAAGATGGTAGAGCCCATCAAAAAAAGCTCAAAGGAAGAACGCATCGAATGGATCAGGAATGCCCGTTACAACTTGTTTAACCTAAAAAGTGAACATGTATTTGTTGACTTATTGACAGATTCAGGTACAGGCGCCATGAGCGATCGGCAATGGTCGGCCATGATGTTGGGCGATGAAAGTTATGCCGGTGCCTCCTCCTATTTCAAATTAAAAGATGCCATCAAAGATATTCTCGGATTTGAGTATTTCCTTCCCACACATCAGGGTCGTGCTGCAGAAAATGTATTGTTTTCTGCCCTTGTAAAAGAAGGGGATGTGATCCCCGGGAATGCTCATTTTGATACTACAAAAGGCCATATCGAATTCAGAAAGGCCAAGGCAGTGGATTGTACCATCGATGAGGCTTACAACACAAGCCTGGAGCATCCTTTCAAAGGAAACGTAGATCTTGTGAAACTGAAGAAAGTTTTGAAAGAAACTCCTAAAGAAAGGATTCCCTTTATAATTATTACCATCACCTGTAATTCGGCAGGCGGACAACCTGTTTCACTTGCGAATATTCGTGAAGTAAGTGCTCTTGCAAAAAAACATGATATTCCGGTAGTCTATGATTCTGCAAGGTTTGCAGAGAATGCTTATTTCATCAAAATCCGTGAAAAGGGATGTGAGAAGATGAGCATACGTGAGATTGTAAAAGAAATGTTTTTACATGCTGATGCCATGACGATGAGCAGTAAGAAAGACGCCATTGTGAATATGGGTGGATTTATAGGTATGAGAAATGAGGACCTTTTTAAAAGAGCTTCGGTTTATAACATCCTTTTTGAAGGTTATATTACATACGGAGGCATGTCGGGCCGTGATATGAACGCCCTGGCTCAGGGTCTCTATGAAGGAACTGAATTTGAATACCTGGAAAGCAGGATCGGCCAGGTGGAATACCTCGGACAGATGTTGTTGGATTATGGTATTCCGGTACAATATCCATTTGGCGGGCATGCCATATTTGTTGATGCAACACGTTTTTTACCACAAGTACCACGGGAAGAATACATCGCACAAACCCTCGCAGTTGAATTATTCATCGAAGGTGGAGTCAGGGGTGTTGAAATAGGTACTTTGCTCGCAGATCGGGATCCGATCAGCCGTGAAAACAGGTATCCAGAACTGGAACTACTGCGATTGGCCATTCCTCGACGCACATATACCAATAACCATATGCAGTATGTGGCTGCGGCACTAAAGAATGTATATGATCGACGTGATAAGATCACCAGTGGACTTAAAATCGTGACCGAAGCACCCATTATGAGGCATTTTACGGTTGAACTGGAGAAAGCCCGTTAAGATGTTTAATATATGATGTTTGAAGTGCATTTTTCATAATTGTATCTTTACAAAATGGCATCATCCTTTAATAAGGATATACAATACTATCGTTTTTGTTTGTATGGGTTTTTCAAGAACTTAAGGTTTTTTGAAGCTTTCCTGATATTGTATTTTCTGGAGCAGGGTCTGAGCTTTCTTGCCATCGGGACATTGTATGCAATTCGCGAGATTACCATAAACATTTTTGAGATTCCTTCAGGAATCATTGCTGATGCTTTTGGAAGACGCAGGACAATGATATTTGCCTTTGTCTTTTATATCATTTCCTTCATCGTTTTTTTTACTGCTGAAAGTTATATATGGTTTATGCTTGCCATGATTATATTTTCTTTGGGGGAAGCATGCCGCAGTGGTAATCACAAGGCAATGATATTTCAGTATCTTTCTTTAAATGGCTGGGAAGATCAAAAAGTCCGCTATTATGGCAATACACGTTCATGGTCGCAAATGGGTTCTGCATTTTCCGCCCTGAGTGGTGCAGCCATCGTGTTTTTTACGGGAAGCTATAAATACATTTTTTTGTTTTCGGTGATTCCTTATGTCTTGAATCTAATCATGGTAGCTACTTATCCGCGCTTGCTCGACGGGAATATGCAAAAATTCGAATGGTCGATGATCAGGGAGAATTTTAAAGAAGTTTTTCGCTCGCTGATAAAAGCGCTGAAATCAGGAAAGGTGATGAAAATCATTGGCAGCCTGTCTGTGTATTCCGGATATTATAAGGCTGTGAAAGATTATTTACAGACGATTATTGCTGCCTGGGCCCTTGCCATTCCTCTGATGTTCAATCTAAATGAAGAAGAAAAATCATCACTTTTGGTTGGCCTGGTGTTTTTTATTGTTTATATGCTGTCATCCTTTGCATCAAGAAGCTCCGGTTGGTTTTCTGAAAGATATGCACATTTAGCAGTTCCGTTAAACTATACGCTACTTGCAGGTTTTGCCTTTGGTTTGATCAGTGGTATCTTCTATTTTTATGAGTTTTGGGTGTTTTCAGTGATCTTCTTTATTGCTATCTATATGATTGAAAATATTCGAAAACCAATTGGAGTATCCTACCTGGGAAGCAACGTAAATGAAAATGTACTGGCATCCGTGTTGTCGGTCGATTCACAGCTAAAATCCCTGATCGCTGCCGTACTTGCACCTGTATTTGGTATCTTTGCCGATCTGTATGGAGTAGGCTGGAGTTTGATGATTGTAAGTACTGCATTGCTGCTGCTGGCGCCCCTCATATCCTTAAAGACTGGTAAAAGAATTAAATATGGATAAGATTAAAAAAGAAAAGAGGTATGAAAGATTGTATACCCAGATCTCTGATCTTCTTAAAAATAAGGAGTATCCGGTTGCACGCATGGCTACCATTGTAGCCTTGCTTCATCATAAGATTGATTATTTCTTCTGGACAGGTTTTTATCTGCTTGTTGATGGAGACCTGATCGTTGGACCCTATCAGGGCCCTGTGGCCTGTATCCTTCTGGAAAAGAATAAAGGTGTATGCTGGGCGGCAGTGAATGCCGGCGAAAGCATTCTCGTGGAGGACGTGCATAAATTCCCCGGTCATATTGCCTGCGATTCACGCTCAAATTCAGAAGTTGTTATCCCTTTGAAGAACACTGAAGGCGAAGTTTTGGGGGTGCTGGATGTTGACAGTAAAGAATTTGCATCCTTTGATGAAGTGGATGCCCGATGGTTAGAGAAAATAACAGCATTGATATAGAACAGATGGAAATATTGTATTTGATACTGATCGTATTACCTATAGCCCTGGTGGCATTCAATGCCGCATTCTGGGGTGGTGTTTATCAATGTTTGTGTTTTACCGAAAAGATGAAAATGGCGGCTGCCTTTGCCGTCTTTCAAAGCGGCCTTTTTTGGTTGGGAACCTGGTCAGGCCATTCATTTGCCAACGCCATGGGATGGTTTTCAATTCCCTTTGCGGAGGCCATTATAATGCTTACCGGACTAAAACTTTTATATGGTGCGTTCAATACCAGGCCTGAACAGAAATCATATAATTTGTCAAAGAACGGGGAGCTGATCGCGGTTTCTTTTGCCGCCGGGCTGAACGCTTTTATGATTGGATTGGGTGTAGGCCTTTTGCGTCCCCTAAGTGGTCTGATCTTTTACATTGTCCCCGCTGCCGTCATTCTGTTTTCCTATGCAGGTGATTTCTTTGGCAAAAGGAAGGGGAGGATATTTTATACTACTTTTGTCGGGATTATAGCAGGCTTATCATTGTTGGCCCTGGGAACCCTGCTGGCCCTCAACTTATATGAAATTATTTAACACCATTATTATTCTTATGAAAAGGACCGTATTATTGGCATTGTTTGCCATCGCATTTATGACTCTCGGGCTAAAGGCACAAATCCCAGCGGGTTATTATGATGGAACGGAAGGCTTGTATGGCGCGCAGCTGAAGGCAGTTTTGCATAATATCATTGATAATCATGACGAACCATCTTATAATGATCTGAGGGATTTTATTCTCAAAGAGTCTGATGAAGATCCTCAGAATCCCAACAATGTTATTTTGTTATATACCGGTCGATCACAAGCTAAAAGTACTTTTGGTGGAAACTCCAATGAATGGAACAGGGAACATACCTGGGCAAAGTCGCATGGCGACTTTGGGAATGATCCTCCTTGCGGCACGGATGCGCATATGATACGTCCTACCGATGTGTCAGTAAATTCTGACCGTGGCAATAAAGACTTCGATGAAGGAGGGACGCAGCATTCCGAAGCTACGGGTTGTTATTATACATCAACCACCTGGGAACCACGCGATGCTGTAAAAGGAGATGTTGCCCGCATGATCCTGTATATGGATGTTCGCTATGAAGGCGACAATGGTGAACTGGATCTCACGGCAGTAGATGCTGTAAGTACATCCCCTGCACCGGAACATGGCAGATTAAGTACACTGTTGGAATGGAATGAACAGGATCCTCCGGATGCTTTTGAGATCAACAGAAACAATGTGGTTTATTCATACCAGGATAACAGGAACCCATTTATTGACCATCCTGAATTTGTAAATGAAATTTGGGGCGCAAATGCCGGTCTTTCCGAGAACAAGCCTAAACTGGACGCCGGATTTTATCCAAATCCCGTTCGCAGTGCGATAAACATTAGCCTGAACACGACTTCTTCCGATGTAAAACTCAGCATCTACAATGCTATGGGGGCAGAGATCATGGTCAGAAGCCTGGATGGGAACATGAGATCAACAATCGATTGCAGCAATTTGCCTTCAGGATTATATATCCTGAGACTTTATGATGAACAAAGCGGAGGATCATACGTTTCTTCATTCACTAAAAAGTAAAAATTATGGCAAAGATCAGGATTACCAAAATGTACGATTTCGAAATGGCCCATGTGTTGAAGGATTACGATGGCCCCTGCCGCAATATTCATGGACACTCGTACAAGCTTTTTGTTACGGTAAGTGGCACTCCCATTTCCGATAAAAGTTCTCCCAAAAATGGGATGGTGATGGATTTTAAAGATCTGAAGGCTATTGTGAAGGCCAATATTGTTGACCGCTTTGATCATGCATTGGTGATCAACAGTGAAACGGATCAGAAAATGATAGACAGCATAAAAAAGCATATGGAAAAACTTATCCTGGTGGATTATCAACCTACCAGCGAAAACCTGATTGCCCATTATGCAAATATTATACTCACTCATCTTCCCCCGCATGTGAAACTGCATAACCTCCGCCTCTGGGAAACAGCCAACTCTTATTCAGAGTGGTTTGCAGAAGACAATTAAGTTCTTTTATTCACCAGGCGGATCCCAAGAATGTAAGGCAAAAAAAAAGAGCAGCTCCTGTCGGAACTGCTCTATCATCAGACCAGAAAACATTAACTAAAATTTGATGAATGATCTCATCAAGGGTTTGCCTTCTCGGGTTTGCAGGCGCAAATAATATACGCTTTCGGGCAGCCCCGATATATTTAATTCGATCTTATTCAATCCTTTTGAGAGGATCTTGCTTTGTACCAGCATTTGCTGCCCGAGTTGGTTGAAAACAGAAAGTTCTGCTTTTACTGCTTTCTCGGCCGAAATGCTGATGTTGATCTGTGTATTTGCAGGGTTTGGATAAAGCTCATCCATGAAGGAAATAATGCTGTTCTCTTCTACAGAAAGGCTTGCTGTACCATTGCCAACAATGATATTCATCTCAATGCTTGATTCTTCTTCACTGAGTGTTACCATGAATCCGCTTGTTTCAATACCAACCCGTTCCGGATAAATATAATATATGCCAAATGCAAGTGCACTGAAATCAAACATACCATTTTCATCAGTGAAGATATAGCTCAGAGCTTCCATGTTTTCATTCAGTAGAAGTACTTCCATATCCTGAATGATCTCTTTGGTGTCACCATTATAAATAATACCTGAAATGCTTCCGGTACCTGTTCCTGCTGCAGTGCTTTCCTGCATCTGGATATTATGATTCATGGTGGCCGGACAAATTCCGGCTGAAGCAATTTGTGCAGCTGTCCAGTTAACAGCTGCCTGATGGTAGGTAGGAACAAGCTGACCGTAATATGCAGATTGCTGTGCAGGCATCGCCTGAACATAATAGATCAGGCCATTTCCGTAGTTGACATCTTCAAATAAGTATTGACCATCATTGCCAATGGCAACGGATTCTATATTAACGATGGCATTGTTTTGTGGGTCGTAGAGAAAAAGGTCAACCTGGGCGGCATCAAGATAAAGGGCACTGTCTGCAAATACCATTCCTTTGATGCAATAGCTCTGGTCACTGATAAAAATTGAATCAGAACTGAAAGCTACACAGGTATCTGAATTATTCAGAATAGAAACAGTTGTAAGAGTGACAGCATATGATCCGGTCGAACCATATGTATGTGTGATATCCTGACCGTTAGCCGTGTTCCCATCTCCTAAACTCCAGGTGAAAGTGCTTGTAGTACTCACATTCAATTCATTTGAGAAAGCTTCTCCATGGAAATCGAAAGTATAAATGTCTGAACTTGCAGTATGCGTAATTGTATTGTTGCAATCTACAGGAGGAGGTACATTTGATACATTGATTTCGCTGCAGAGAGTGCTGGTACATCCATTGCTATCGTTGGTAATTGTAAGACAAACATTAAATATTCCTTCATGTTGGAATTTGTGAGTCGGGTTAGGAATGTATGAAAATGTTGAGTCGCCAAAATCCCAGATCCAGCTACTAGGACCTCCGGTAGAGTTATCTGTGAATACAATGCTTAATGGTTGTGTTCCGAATTCCCAATCGAAAAATGCCTGGCAGTTGATGGTATTGTTAACATATACATCATGACAAGTTGTAAAATAACAGCTGTCTACAGCTCCTGGATAATAATACACGGTGGTAAGACACACATTGAAGTAAGCTGCTCCGACAGCTTCAAAAGTATGGGTAATGAATTGACCGCTACCGGTACTACCATCATCAAAGTCCCAACTATATGAGAGTGCCTGTAAAGTAGAATCTACCATATAAGCTGAAAAATCAAAAGTGACTAGGTCAGTAGATGAGTATGTAAAATTGTTTTCGCAATCGCCTCCGATAGGATTTCCAACCACAATAATTTCCATGCAATAGGTGTCTTCACAGTTTGCAGAACTATCAACAATGGTCAGGCATACATTGTATGTTCCATCCATTTGGAATGTATACAAGGGACTTTGTGCATTTGAGGTTCCCCCATCACCGAAATCCCACATCCATACATCCGGAGAACCTGAAGAGAAATCATTAAATGACCATGTCATGGGATTACTGGTGGAGGCATTGCCAAAGAAGAAGGCAGTACACCCGGGGGCATTCCCTACTGTAATATTCTGGCAGGTTGTGTCGTAACAGGGATTCCCCAGAGAGTCAAAAGTCTCTGTGTAGAGACATACTTCATATACGGTTGCAGGCTGTGGATCATAAGAATGAGATACTACCTTTCCATTTGCTGTTGCACCATCACCGAAGTCCCAGTTGTACATGCTTTGGCCCGGTTCAACCATAAATCCCTGGAAGGTAAACTTCAGGGTGTCATTTTGTTGATAAATGAAATAGTTTTCACAATCCTGTGAAAATGCGTTCATTCCTATAAACAAGGAAAATAAAAGGGTAAGGATTTTTCGTTGCATGAAATATGGTTTAATAGATTTTGCCAAAAGGCTTTATTCAAATAGGTCTTTTTTATTCAGACCATACAAAAGTAGTAAGTTGCCTGTTTTAAGTTAATTTTTAATGAATTTTTTACTCACATATTGCTGTTGCCCATCCCAGCGAAAGCTGAGAAGGTAGATTCCGTCAGGAAAATCCCCAACGGGTATTTGTAAATCATTCATGCCTTTCAAGGCTTGTTGATACGATTGAAATACCTCCTGCCCGGTCATATTCATGATGTGAATATGCAATTGCATAGCAGTATGTGAAATAAATTTAATATTTAATTTTTCGGAAGCGGGATTTGGAAACAAACCTGAAATACTTACAATGTCCTCCAGCGGTTCTTCTATTGAAAGCGGAGCGGATGTGTACATCCTTATATTCACAGTATCATTTGCAGGTGAAACTTCATTGATGATAACTGTTTCAGGTTGCGACCAGATACTTGTCACATCAGCATAAAGCTTATACGTGCCCAATGCAAGTCCGTCGAACTCAAACTGCCCGTATTCATCTGTTGTAACCCATTCCAATGGAATGTTTCCTGCATCAGCAAGGATCACCGGCACATCATGATAGGATCTGTGGCTTTCCACCCGTGTATTGGCCGAGATCACTCGTCCGGCAATTCTTCCCGGCCCGGGACTTGGCCCCTCCGCCATGACAAGTGATGTATTCATTTCGAACAAATCATTGTCCAGCATAAAAGAATTTGCTTCCTGCCATGTTATCGCTCCGCTATAGTAGGAGGGAATGAATTCCTGGTAGTGCTCTGAATTAGGAGTTAGGTTTATCTTAATGACATAATCCATTGCCATCATATTGTTGAACCAATAATAGCCAAACTCATGGAATGTGTTGGTGTCAACAGCTATCAATCCAGCGTTTTCCTGCTTTCTGTAAAGTATGGCTATACCTGTATCTCCTGTTGGATATGGATTGTTCATCGGGCTTTCACCGAGGAGTGCCAATCCTCCAAGCTTATAATATTCAGATGTTTTAACCAGTTTACAATAAGTATCATTGCAAAAAGGATGCGCACTGTTCCAGGTATTCAGGCAGACTTCATAGATGCCGGCATCTGTATAAACATGAACAGGATTCCTCTCATGCGAGATGGTCCCGTCGCCAAAATCCCAGAACCAACTATCAGGATAGCCCAGGCTTTGGTCCTGGAAATAATGCCTGTACATTACATTACTGCTGGAATCCACCGTTGAGGTGAAATCAGCATGGCAAAATATGGTGTCAGAAAGATCTACTGTATGGCAAATGAAGTGAAAACATTGCTGGCTGGTATCTGCGTTAGATACTTCCAGACAGACCAGGTATTCAGCATGCTCAGGGAAAATATGGACGGGGTTTTGTTCATGTGAGATGGTTCCGTCGCCAAAATTCCATACCCAGTCAGTGATGGCTCCTGATGAGAGATCGAAGAAACTCAGTTCAAGCGGGTTTATATCACTGATCTCGTATGTATATTCAGCTTCACAGTTCATAGAATCAGGAATCACGATGGTCTTGCAAACGGAATCGATGCAATTATATAGGCTGTCATTGTGTTCAATGATCAGGCACACCTCATAAGCGCCGGGCACATTGTAAGAATGTACGGGGTTTTGTGCTGCTGAACTTGTTCCATCGCCAAATGTCCAAAACCAACTGTCAGGAAAACCTGTTGAAAGATCTGCAAACTGTACGTAAATAGGCGTGGTTGGCACAAAAGTGAATTCAAAATCTGCCTGGCATTCCGGGAGCACGAATACAGTATCACAGTATACATCATTGCATGCGATACCGTCGCTGATCGTCAGACAAACATAGTAGGTTCCGTAGGAACTGAATTCATGTATAGGGTTAAAAACCCCGGAAGTTGTGCCGTCGCCGAAATCCCACATCCAGGTATTGAATTCTCCGCTCGACTCATTATTGAATTGAATGCTTGTATTGGTTCCCTGTACAGCTTCCCATGTGAAAAAACTTGTACAGTCAAGTTTTGGATTTACCGTATTCATTCCAAAGAGCCATGCTGAATTCAGCATGAAAATGACTAGTATTAAATGAAAATTAAGTTTCATAGTTTTTTAATCCATTAAAAATGAAAATACAATCCCCCCCTGATGCCAAAGCCATATGGCGATCGTGCTGAATAAGCTGATCCGGTAGAGTATACCGATTTCAGATATTGCCTGTAAAATGGTTCAATGGTAAACCTTAATTTATTGTTGATTTGATAATTGATACCCAAACCGGCAGTATATTGCCAGTTTGTCAATAACCTGTCGGGATATTGACGGATCACCTCGATCTTTTCTCCATCGCTGCCGCGATAAGGAACAGCGGGTACTTCTTTGTATATCTGAACAGAGAAGAGCACACCCAGCTTCAGGTCCAGTGAAAAGCGATCCTTCTGGATTACTCTGTAACCAATCCTCAATGGGATCTGCAGGTATGCAAATTTATTGGTGTTCTCCTGTATGTTAAAATGGTTAATGCTGTCATATACACTTTTTAAACTGGTTTCAAAACGTACTGAATCCGGATTTTGAGGATCAACGGTAAAACCTGTTACACCGATGTAATATCCCACACTGTCATAAGTTGAATATGTAATTTGGTATTTAACACTTTCGGTAGTGTAATTTCCTCCGATACCACTTTCTATTATGAAGCGCGATTTTTCAACGGCACTTACAAATTCCAAAGAATAATCATTTCTGTTTTGTCTGTCAGGGTATATGTTTACAGCGGGGCTGAGATTTACTCCGAAAAGGACTTCGGCTTTCCTTACGTAGCTGTCCTTAAATGTCAGGTCTAAAACAGCTTCACCAATTTCCCTGGGGGATGACTCCATTCGTTCTTTTCCTGAAGGTGCAGTAAGCTGTCCGGGTATCAGGACAACTTTTTCCATATAAAAATAAGAGTTGTTATAATCCCACCCATCATCATCGCCTTCAATTTGATCATCACTTTCTGATCTCACAGGCAGTTTATTTTCTGCATATGCTTCGGGTTTTGCAGCCCTTGCATTTGGGCTTACTGGTATGGTGCCCAGGGAAGACGAAGTTGTTGGTTTAGTTGAATTCGTTAAATCAGATGCCTTGGATGAGCTGGCAGTACCCACTTCCTCTGTGCCAGGGGAGGTAAGATCATTTATATCAGTTGTGGGAATTGATGATGTTGAATTGTTTATTTGAATTTCCGCTTCTTGCAAATTGGAGACAGCGACCACTTGTTCTTCAGGCCGGACAAGGGTGCTGTGCATGAGAAATACAAATGCTCCGATTGCCAGGGCAGAGATAAAATAAAGGATTACTCCCTGTCCGCCTTTGGAGGGGATATGTGTTGACAATGATTCCCATACTCCTGTCGAGGGTTCTATCTTATCTCCTCCCAGAGCGTTGAGAAAGAGCTTATCGATATTATGTTTTCGTTCTTCTTTCATTTCGAACGGATGTTGGGTTTCAGCTTATATTTATGATATAATTTCTTTTGCAATTGTCGTCTTGCCTTGGCAAGTTGTGATTTTGATGTGTTCACTGAGATCCCCAATTCCCCGGCAATCTCTTTGTGTGAATAATTTTCGAAAACATACATGTTGAAAACAAAACGATAACCGTCCGGTAACTCCTGAATAAGGCTCAGCAGTTCGGATCTTGAGGGTGCATTGCTGTATACTCCATCGTCTTCTTCATTACCGGGCATGTCTTCCAAATCTTCCACACTGGATTTAAAATAGTGCTTAAGGTTTGCATTATAGTGGCTTAGGGAGGTATTGATCATAATGCGCTTAATCCAACCTTCAAAAGAGCCTTCTCCTCTAAATTTAGATACATTGGAGAACACTTTCATGAAGCCTTCATGGAGCACATCTTCTGCTTCCTCCCGCCGCTTACAATAACGCATGCATATCGCCAACATGGTTGATGCATATTTCTTGTATAGCAAGCCGAAAGCATGTCGTTCTCCAGATTT
Source organism: uncultured Bacteroidales bacterium (assembly GCA_964487735.1). GTDB lineage: Bacteria > Bacteroidota > Bacteroidia > Bacteroidales > B18-G4 > B18-G4. Next base: position 16,827 of record CAZASJ010000033.1, read on the forward strand.
GCAGCCTTCTAATATTTCCTGGTCTGGAACCATCAAAAAACCTAACTATTTTTAAGACTGCCGGTTGTTTTAAAGGTTGCCTGCAAGAAGATTCAAAATTTTCTTAGTGCAGTGCTACACATGCCAACTTCCGGGCATTGAAAAAGGCATCCCGTATGCATTCACGGGATGCCTTTTTCATGATTAATAATAAATATAATTAATTAACCTTTACAAAAGGTTTAACATGTTTTTCGTTTCCAAACAACACCATCACCCTGTACATCCCGGAAGAGAGTGCGGTAGTGTTCAGTTGAATGCTGTGATTGCCAATATTATATTGATCTGAATGCTTGGCTACGACCTGTCCACCCTGATTCAGGATAAATACCTGTACGTTTCCGCTTTTCTGCAGTTGCAGCTCAAAATTAACATGAGATCGGGCAGGGTTGGGATACAGATCACCAAGTCCCGCAAGTTTGGTGCCGGTACCTTCTCCAATTCCGAATGGAATCTCTTCTTCATAAACCAGGATGCTTAAATCCTGAACAAAGGGATTTTCTGCATTGATCGTTATTGTTGTGGGGTATGTATACATTCCCGGAACCTCAGCCATTACTTTATATGTTCCGAAAGGTAGTTCAATGAACCTGAATATACCTTCATCATTGGATTTTATATAGGTGAGGCAATTGTCATTTTCATTGAAAAGAATAACTTCAATTTCTCCCGTGATAAAATGTTTGCCTCCATCAAGTGCTACAACACCATCGATGGCACCATTGCCGGTATTGTATTCGAAGTTTTCCACCATATGGATGTCATATTCCCATGCTGTTTCTGTCAGATTGATGGTTTCTGCCTTGGTCCAGAACAAAGCATCCTTATAATAAGTAGGGAAGTATTTCCCTGCATTGACGGATGATGTGGAAGGGAATGCCTTTACTTTGTAATTACCTTCTATCAGTGTTTGGAAGATATAATATCCATGTTGATCAAAATAAGTTGTGTCGATGGGGATGAACTGATCTTCTTCAATCTTGTATAAATAGGCAGTACCTATGTCTACGGGGAAGTAACCAGCAAATGCATGTCCGCCAAAATCAAAATACTGGCGCATGCCTGCATATACTTTCTTAATGATCGTGCTGGTTCTGAAGTCATGGATAATCGGTTGAGTGGAGACGGTCAATTTTACATCATATACCCCGGGCTCATTATAATTATGCTTTGGGTTTACTTCCTGTGAGATGGATCCGTCACCAAAATCCCAGAACCAGGAAATAATACCTTCTCCCATTGATTCATCAAAGAAGTCGAAATTAAGTGAATCGTTATCCGTATCAAAATTAGCCTGGAAATCGGTAATGGTGTTCGGATCAACGATTTCCAATCCGGCTACCATATGGTACTCGGAGGCCCAGTTAAACCTGAAGAATTCTTCTCTATCGTATTCCTGGTTATTTACATCAAAAGTATAGATCACAAGCGTACCATCCAAAGCGGCGGTGGTAATGGTATCTGTGAAAAATCCGTAAGCATCAGTATAAGCAGCAATGTAATAATTCAGTCCCCCCGGAGATTCTGAATTTGATTCAATGTACACCGGATGGCCCGCGACCGGTGCGCCGTTCTCAATATTTGTAATTTGTCCTGACAGGTAGATATAATTCACATTTTCCTGTGCAAAGGTTGTGGTAATTGAAATAATGAGCAGTGCCATCATTGGCAAAAGCAGCTTCTTAAAGAGCAGCTTTTTCGGGCGCCGGGCCTGCCTGAAACGCTTGAGTAGGGGGTATACCTGTTTCATTGCCGCAATGTTTAAAAATTAAATAGTAATCCTGTCCTTAAGCCAATGGAATAAGGATGAGGTGTGCTGATATACTTACGTTCGTATTGAGAATTCAAATAATATTTAAAGCTTGGTTCGATGGCGATGCTTACCTTGTTAGAGAGCTGGTAATGGATGCCGGCACTGATGCCAAGCTGCCAGTAGGTATTTACTCTTGATGGCATCCGCTGGTCGAGTGTAATGATCTTGTCCTGGCCAATATTCGGATCAGGAATATTTTTTGCAAGCATTACTGAAAATATGGGACCAGCCTTCACAAACCAGCCAAATCGGTTATGCTGTTTGTGGAAGCCGACATAGAGAGGGATATGCAGATAGGTGTATTTATTACTGGTTTTCTCAACTTTAAATTTGCTGATTGAATCATATACATCTACAATGTTCGTGTGATAGTTAGGTACGATAGCACCTGTTTCCGTGGTATCGAAAGTTACATTGTATACGTCATCGTATGAGCCGAGGAATCGTTCATAATCAATGGCATATTTACCATCATCAGATGAGAAGGAAACGCCCAGGCCTGATTCAATAAAGAACTCATTTTTGATCCATTTTGCACTTACATCAACATTATAGTTGGTTTGGTTAGGAATGGAATCTTCAGGATAGAACAAAACTTCCGGTGTAAAGAAAACACCCAGTTGCCATGTTGCCCGTCGGTTATATTTGCTTTCTCCGTCGGTTGAGTATTTGGGATGAAGTTTGTTGTCGCGAACCAGAATGGTTTCATTATTCATGTTTTGCATAGAGGTATGCACAGAGAAGGATCTCCTGGCTTTGAGTTTGGCCAGACGAGTTTCTTCTTGGAATTCGGGAGAATATGATGTTTCAACAAAACGGTCATGGAGCCCTGAATGAGATGTAACTGCATTGGATTTGCTTTCTTCTTCAGCGATCACGGGGTCGATATCTTTCGAAGGAAGAATGTTTGCATGGGGCGCAGCTGAGGCAGCTGATTGTTGTTCAGGTAGCAAAGCAGGGCTTGTCTCCTGTTTAAGAGGATCTTCGCGATGCTCGGCAAGTAAGTATTTGTTTTCTTCTTGATTGAGGCTGTTGTTTATTGTTGCCGGAGAATCCTTGATAATGCTAAAGCCCAGAAGTCCGGAGATCAGCACAAGGGCGGCAAGCACGGCAAGGTTAACCGGATTGATCGAACCACCACCTTTGCCATGAATCTCCTTATGAACATTGGTCCATACGGTAGCAGGCGGTTCAACTTCAAAACCGGCAAACTTGCTTTGAAACAGCTTGTCCAGGTATTTACTTTCTTCAGTCACCTTTTATGTCCCTCTTTAGTTTAGTCTGAAGAACACCCCTTGCCCGTGATAACTGTGATTTAGAGGTGTTTTCAGATATATTCAGCATTTCGCCGATCTCCTTGTGCGTATATCCTTCAATGATGTTGAGGTTAAATACCATACGATATCCGTCGGGGAGTTCCTGGATGTAATCCAGTAATTCCTGTGCCGACATTTTATCGAGGGCAGACTCCTCATCCCGATTGCAAGGCTCTGATTGCTCTATGCTTACATCTTGCTGGTATTTGGCTTTCTTCTTATAGAAATTAATGGCGGTGTTTACCATGGTCCTTCTGATCCATCCCTCCAGGGAACCATCATTTCTGTAATCTTTCAGATACCTGAATACCTTGATGAAGCCTTCCTGTAAAACGTCTTCTGCTTCCATCTGGTTTTTGGTGTACCGCAGACAGATGCCGAACATTTTAGGCGCAAAATACCTGTATAATTTTTCCTGTGATTTGGAATCATTATCCAGACAACGAGCTATGAAGTCCTCATCAAAATGCATAAAACAATAGCACAACACTTATCAGCGTTGGCCGAATAAAAACGTTAAAACCCTGACCGGTACACACTTAAGTGCCGATCAGACATAATTTATCCAAGTTAAGTTAATGAATATTTGACTAGAAATGCATTAAAATATGGATTTTTTGGCTGTAACATCCTGTGCTAGCGGATTCGCAATTGGCCCTTCATCATAAAATAAAGAACTACATGCAATTCAAAACAATGACAATATTCATGCTCAAAAGGTTGCATGAAGATGAAAATAGTACGCGGGAGGCCTATTTTTTCCTGCGAGGAGTGAATATGCGTATTTTCCCAAGGTATAGCACATGGTACATGGATGGTACGATCACCAATGTAAGGAAGGTTGCAAAAGTCAGTCCATAGATAATGGTCCACGATATCGGTCCCCAAAAAGCTACATTATCTCCACCGAAATAGAAATTAGCATCAAAGTTTTCGAGGAGGTTGGCGAAATCAATATTTACACCCATTGCCAGGGGCAACAGCCCCAATATGGTGGTGATTGCTGTAAGCAATACCGGCCTGAGCCTGGTTTTGCCACCATCAACGATGCATTTAACGGAATCTTCCACAGATAGCAGGCCATCTTCATTCAGTCCCAGTTCTTTCTTTCTACGGCGCTTCAGCAGGTCAATATAGTCGATGAGCACTATGGCATTGTTAACCACAACACCTGCAAGTGAAACAATTCCAATCCCTGTCATGATCACTACAAAATCCATCCCACTCATCATCAAACCGCCGAACACTCCGATCGTACTGAAGAGTACACTGAACATAATGATGGCCGGCTTCACAATAGAGTTGAATTGGGATACCAGGATGATGGTAATCAATGAAACTGCGATCAACAAAGCATTCACCAGAAATGCCATGGATTCTTCCTGGTCTTCCTGTTCGCCTGTGAACTTAAAGCTATATCCTGCAGGCATATCAAAGTGAGCCATCTGTGCTTTCAACTGATCATTAATTTTGGTGGCATTATAACCTTCCAATACATTGGAGTAAATGGTAACAGCTCGCTCCATGTCCTTTCTCTTAACGGACCCATAAGTTGTTGTATAGCTGATGTTGGCAACAGCAGAGATAGGTACTTGGACGATTTTTCCATTCGACGGGCTCCTGAAGGTGATTCTCTGGTTAAGCAGGGCTGGTAGGTCATACCTGTATTCTTCTTTCAGCCTGAGCTGAATAGGATATTCATCTTCACCTACTTTAAAGTCTGAAATTTCTTTTCCAAACAGTGCAGTACGGATGGTGCTTGCAATTTGTGCAGTGGAAAGGCCAAATCGCCTGGCTTTATCCCGGTCGATGTCGATAATGATCTCAGGCTTGCCAAGGTCAAGGTCGATCTTGAGCCCTTCAACACCTTCAATATTAGCAGTATTCAAATAAGCTTGAATTGTATCGGCCAGATAAATCAGCTGATTGAATTCACGTCCGATGATCTCAAGGTTGATGGGCTTTCCGGAAGGCGGGCCCTCAGCCTGTTTCTCAATGGTCATCTCTACTCCCGGATACTTGCCAAGCAGGTTATGACTCAATTCAGCCAGAATATCTCTTGTGTTTACATTGCCCCTCAATTCAAAATCAATGAAACTAATGGTGATCAATCCCCTGAACATTTTTTCGGAAAGATCGGTCATATCATTTTCAAGCCTTGCACCGGCACCCACAGTGGTCAAAACGGATTTTACCACCACATCATTGGGTTCAAGGATATCTATAACATCTTGTTCAAGCGTTTTCATAAATTTGTTGGTGGCCGTAATATCGGTTCCGATGGGTAAATCAGCCAGAACATTGATATATTTCGGATCGCTTGAAGGGAAGTTTACCACATTCGGGTTGCTCCCAAAATAGATGCTTGTAGTTAAGAAAAGCAGGACAAAGGTTGCTGCAATGAAATAGTACGGGTTTCTTTTATGAAGCGCAAAAGTGATGAATTTCAGATAGGCATTCTCAAGCTTTACAAGGAATACTTCCTGGAACCATCTGGCAGCTCTGTTCAGTGCAACCAGGTTCAGCAAGCCAATGACTGCAAAGGCAGCGCAAAGGGTACCCATGGTGTTGGTTCCACCTATATAGAAAAATACCGACATCAATGCGAGAATTCCTATTGTGATCAGTGTTCTTTTTAGCTTAGGCCTGGGGTTTTGATTTCCGGGTTTTATAAAAGTGGCAGATACGACAGGGATGATCACCAATGCTACAAAAAGAGATGATGACAATACAATGATCAGTGTCATAGGGAGATATTTCATAAATTCTCCCATAACACTGTCCCAGAATAGCAGTGGGAAAAAGGCTGCAAGCGTTGTTGCTGTTGAGGTAATGATTGGAATAGCGATCTCGCCAACAGCCTGTTTAGCCGCTTCCAGTTTACTATATCCACGATCCACAAATCGATAAATATTTTCCACTACTACGATGGCATTGTCCACCAGCATCCCAAGGGCAAGGATCAGTGCAAACAGTACGATCATATTGATATTAGAACCCATCAAGCCGAGGATCATGAATGATAGGAACATCGACATTGGGATCGCGAAGCCAACAAAGAGCGAGTTTCTGGTTCCCAGGAAGAAGAATAGCACAAGGATCACAAAAATAACCCCCATGATCATGCTGTTTTCCAGGTTGCTTAACTGATCTCTTACCATTTCTGATTGGTCGTTTGTATAAACGATATTCATGTTGGGAGGCAAGGCTTTTGTGGCGATGGCATTGTCGACGATTTCAAATACCTGGTCGGTGGCATTCAGAAGATTTTCGCCACTTTTTTTGATCACCTGAAGTGAAACAACCGGATGCAAATCGAGGCGGGTGAAGCTTCTTGGCTCCTCAAAACCATAGATTACATCGGCCACATCGCGCATATAAACGATGTTGTGATTGTCCCACTTGACAATAATATCTTCAATTTCTGCCGGATCGGAAAACTCACCAATAATTCTGATCGATCGCCGGCTGCTTCCAAGTTTGATCTCACCACCCGACATGGAAATATTTTCAAATGCGACGGCATTCTCAATGTCATCAAAGCTGAGTTCGAATTCGCTCAGTTTATACATGTCAACATTGATCTGTACTTCTCGCTCATTCACGCCTGTGATCTCAACTTTGGATATTTCTGATACCCTTTCGATCTCATCTTCAAGCATTTCAGCATAATCCTTTAGTTCGTTTATGCTGTAATCGCCGGAGAGGTTGATGTTCATGATGGGAAACTCCGATAGGTCAAGGTCGATCACTACCGGGTCAGTTAAAAGATTGTCGGGCAAATCGCTTTTTGCCTTATCGACGGCATCTTTTACTTCCTGCAGAGCATCATCAATATTCACATTGGTGTTGAATTCCACAAAAATGGCAGATACATCCTGTGTGGAGGTTGAGCGGATCTCTTTTACGCCTTTGGCTGATTCTATCTCTTTTTCAAGCGGCCGTGTAATGAGGTTCTCAATATCAAGCGGCGGATTGCCCGGATACATGGTCTGCACGAAGATCGTGGGCCATACAAGGTCGGGGAAAAGTTCCTTTGGCAGCGAACGGTATGAGTAAAAACCAAATCCAAGCAATAAAAACATCATGAGGAAAATGGTGTTCTTATTCCCCAGGGCCCATGAACTCAGTTTAAACTCCCGAATAACTTGTTTTTCTTTGATTTTCATCTATAATGTCTTTACTTCCGTTCCGTCGGAGACCAACGAATAGCCTTCAATAATAACCTTATCTCCGGCATTCAATCCGGATAGTACCAGGGTTTCATCATTATATGACCTACCTGTGCTGATGTAAACCTTTTTCGCAAAAAGTTTACCCTCTGTTTCCTTTGCAATATAAAGGTATTGGCCTTTAATGTCTTCTTTCACAATGATAGAAGGAACTACCAATGCTTCATCCATACTGTAGTCAAGGAACGTAATGAGGGCAAGGATGTTGGGTTTTAATTTTCCTTTGATATTATCTATTCTTAATTCCACAGGGAATGTACGGTTGCCCAGATTTATCACGTTTCCTGTTCGATACACAGGAACTTCCAGTTCAAGTTCAGGGAAGGTAGGAAACGTGAGCGTAACAATATTTCCTTTGTTGATCACGGGCAAGTACTTTTCAGATACAGAAGCGGTCACCTTCATTTTTTCAAGATTGATCACCTGCATCAATTGCATACCGGGCATGGCCATTTCTCCTTCTTCGAGGTAGATGACGTCAACGATGCCGTTTATCGGAGAGCTTATATCTGCCATGGCACGCTGAGCCTCAAGTGTATTGAGCTTGCTTTCGAGGGCTTCTTTATTGTTTTTTGCCTGGAGGTACTGCACTTCAGAACCAATATTCTTTTCCCAGAGCTGTTTTTGCTTTTTGTAAAGTGTATTGGCAAGTTCCAGCTGGGTTTTCACCTCTTCAATGGTGTTTTCTGTAATGCTGGTGTTTAAGCGGGCCAGGAGCTGTCCCTTCACAACAGTTTCCCCCTCCACTACCAACACCTCATTTAGCTGGCCACTGATTTCAGGGCTGACATATGCCTTATCAACAGATTCAACAGTTCCACTGGCCATGAAATAATGTTTGAATGGCCTGAGGCTGATCTCATCAACCGTGATGGGTGTGATAAACTGCTCATCAAGTGCACCAAGATCTGAAAGCTGCCGTTCAAGATCTTTGATTTTTATATTAAGCTGGCTTACTTCATCCTTGTATTGCCTGATCTGTTCTTTGATCGTTTCCTGCTCATCTGCAGGGCCACATGCTGTGGCAAAAAGGGTAATAATTGCAATGGAAAGAAATTTTCTCATTATTGGATATATTGGAATCATTAGTAGATCTTGATAAGTTCAATATTATAAATCAGGGTTTCTCCTCCAAGAATGACATTTGCGATTCCCTGGTCGCCATAGGCAAGGTCTGACGGAATGTATAATTCATAAATACTTCCGGCATTCATGAGCTGTATGCCTTCTGATAATCCACTTGTAAGATAGGAAAGCTTCACACCTTGCGGACCTCGTTGATAGGATTCATCAAAGGTGGATCCATCTACGAACATAGCACGGTAATGTATCAGTACACTGTCAGCAGCTGTGGCCCGTGGGCCGCTACCCTGTTTCAATACCTTAAATTGCATACCATCGGGAAGCTGCTGAACCCCCTGCCGGTTTTTGTTTTGGGACAGAAATCGTGCTCCCTCTTCTTTATTCTGCTGGATCCTGGCCTGGATCTGTTCCTGCTGCCGGACCTGGCTTTCCTGATTAATTTCATCAATAAATAGTGCTTTTATTGAATCCGGAAATTCGTCTGTTTCAGCCCTGGCATCATTAAAGCCTTTGTAAAATGCCTCAGGGTTTACATTATAACCATTTGATTTCAGCACATTGGCATAATCCGTTCCGATGAAATAGCTTAATGAATCATTGTGGTTATTCAATTGAACCTTTGACGGATCATTTCCCGTACATGAAGCAAGGATGCTTACGGTTATAAGCAGCATCAAGGCTTTTGTGATGGGTTTATTCATGGTTGCTTGGGTCTTTATAAATGGATCTTTATTATTACGTAATGTCATTAAATATCAGAAAACATGAGTTTTTCCAGGGCCAGTTTTTTAATCAGTACTTCCTGCATGGCAAAAATGTAATCAGAGGTATTTGTCAGGAACTGATTGTTGGCCTGTAAAAGGTCAAGGCTTGATGAAATGCCTTCTTTGTACTTTTCACTGGTAATGCGTAAGATCTTTTCTGCCGTATTCATTGCAAATGATTTGTTCATCATGATCAGATAGGCATTATTGAATTCTGATTGGGCTGTTTGCACCTGAATTGTTAGGCCGGTTCTGAGTTGTTCATCCGCAATGTCCAGCTTTTCAAGATTAATTTTTGCTTGTTGTACCTTCGATCTTCTCATACCGCTGCTAAAGATCGGAATGTTCATTTCCACCCCCCAGAAAGAGGATCCATACCATTTTTCATCCGGGCTAAAAAAGTCCCATACATCACGCTGGGCTTGTGTCTGATAGTTAATGAAGGCCGATAATGAAGGCATGTATTCCGATTTTTCAAGTTTCAACTGCAGAATGGCGATCTCTTGTTGTGTTTTCAACATTCGGTAGTCGATATTATTCTCATAATTAAATGGGTTATTCAGCAAGGCTGTATAATCAACCTGTTCCAGAAGATCATCCAGGAGATCACTAACCACAACAGAATCATCGATCTTAATACCACAGAGAAATTTCAGGTATGCATAGGCTATCTCAACCTGGGTTTCTGTTAGAATGATGTTCGCTTCAAGGTCGGAAACGATGAGTTGCAACTGATCAACATCTGTTTCTTCTACAAAACCGGCTTCATAAGTGAGCCGGGTTTCATAAAGCATATTTTCCATATACTTCATGGTGCTGTCCAGGATGTTTTTAGTGTCTTCAGCTACCAAAACCCTGTAGTATGCTGCCGAAACAGCTTCATACATATCAAGTTTATTCTTGATAAATTGTTGCTTGCTTTTTTCGAGGAAACGCTTCGAAGCCTGCACTCCAACAATATATTTTCCGTCGAAGATCAGCTGTGATGCTGTGGCAGAGGCGGATGCATTGTATTTCGTGCCAAATTGAAGTTCCTGTCCGGGCGAATCCGGGCCAAATGATCCGGGAGGAAGGATCATGGTTGGCAGGGCAATGTAATCAGTATAATTAACATCGGCATTTACCTGAGGAAAACCAATTGCCATGTATTCTTTCACCTGTGCTTCAGCTGATTCAATATCTTTATAGGAGATGAGAATGTCATAATTGTTCTCATAAGCATATTCGATGGCTTCCTGTAGGGAAAAGTGGTATTCAGTTTGTGCTGATGTATTTAGTGCAAAGAACCCGACAAGGCAAAACATTATCGGGTATGCGTAGAAAATATTTCTCATTAGATCTATTGTTTTTATCCTTCAGGATAATCTATATGACGTCTTGGCGGGCGTTTTATTGTAAATCTTCCCTCTTTAATTCTTTTTTAAAGATTTTTTTCTTTTTTGTCCAGTATTTAAGCCCTTCTTCATTAGCGATGCTTCGGATATGACTTTCAAACATGGCATCGAAAAGGGTTTCAAAATTAAACTCCTCCGGTGGGAAGAAATCAGGGTTATGAAGGTCGATCAGTCGGCTGAGGTATAGCCTGGCAATGAGTTCAATGCTAAGGTCATCACGGTAGATACCCTGTGAAATTCCTTTGTGGAGGTTAATTTTGATCTTGCTGAAAATAAAATCCATGCGGGCTTTAAAGTGCCGCTTATATACATCCGGATATTTTGTTTTGAGGTCGTAGGTAATACCGGGGCTTACATTATTGAATTTTGTAGCAATTTCCTTGCTTACTATAAGAAGGATATCGATGGCGTTGACTCCCTCGAAATTGTGCGTATCAAAGATTACTTTAAAACTTTCTCTCTCAAACTTCAATACATGGCGAATAAGGTCCCTTTCATCTTCAACATACTTATAAATAAGGTCTGTCGGGATATTTGTTTTCTTAGATAATTCCTCTATCGTCATATCTCCAAACCCTTCATTGAATGGGTAAGCCCTTATCTTAGAAATGATCTCTTTAAACTCTTTATTCATCAGCTGGGATATTTTTCAATGCAATAATATAAAAAAAAATGGCAAATCGTCAGGTTTTGAGTGTTTTCGTATTTGAGCAAGCAACAAAAAGTCTTGTTGCATGCATTGACAAAAAAAGATATACAAGGTTGCAAATTATTTTACAAAGATCATTTTCTTTTTCACCATCATGTTGTTGCTTTCCAGGTTGAAATAATACATGCCCGTGGCAAGATGATACGCTTCAGGCTCAAATACCCTGGTATGCTTTCCGGCAATGGTTTGTTCATTGTCATGAATGATGGCCACAACCCTTCCAAACACATCATATACTTTCAGGCTGATCTTAGCGGCTTGCTTAAGTTTGAATGAAATGACGGTACTTTCCCTGAAAGGGTTAGGATAATTCTGTTCCATAGAGAACAATGATGGAATGTCTTCGTCGATGCCGACGATGTCAGGATTTACAATGGCTGTCCAGATACTGAGATCGCTTCCTTCGAGGCGTGCCCAGATCGGTCGTACCACGCCATTATAGGCGGATACATTGGTATAGTCGCCAAAAAAGGTTGAGGAGAAGGGGAGAAAAGGAGATTCACTTACCTTAAAATTCATGAAGGTTTCTCCGCCGTCTTTCGACATGGCCATATAAACATCTGTGTTGTTGTTATCATAGTTTCTGCGATCGTAAAAAACGAAATACAGATAACCTGTTTCCTGATCAACATCCATCCAGGTAAAAAACTGTTGCTTGCCTGGAGGATCATCGTTTACCCTGATGGCATCCGTCCAGGTATCACCACCGTCGGTTGATTTGCACATCCATATATCTGTATCATCTGTTCCATTTCGCTGATCGCTCCAATTCACATAGATTGTTCCGTGATTCGGCCCCCCGCTAAGGTCGCACTTGGTTACAGGCAGGCCGTTGCATCGTGAGATTCCCGGGATGTCATATGCCCATCCCTCCGGGAAAGGGCCAATAAAAATATCATTTTCGAGCCAGGTATCTCCCTGGTCGAGGGATCGGTCGAAGACCAGTCCTTCAGGCCCTGCCCAGGCAACATAGATCTCACCGTTTGGCCCCATGGCCGGTACAGCTCCTTCTACGGTATTGTCATCATCAACGCAGTCGCCGGAGACTTCATTGATCTGCAGGGCATCACTCCAGCTTTCTCCTCCATCGTATGAACGGGAAAACAAAATGTTGCTAAACTCATTCGGATTTGAGCTTCCGTAATTGTCAAACTGTGTCCAGGTAACGTAAATATTATTGTTAGTGATGTCTACAATGGCCCATTGTTTATCCTGCTCTTTTCCATCATTGAGCCCCATGTAGCTTCCGTTGTTCCAGGCACCACCGATCTCATCCTGTTTCTGGCAAACGATGCGATCGATCCAGCTACCACCGGATGGTGGGTTGGAAAGATGGAGGAAATAAAAAGCACTTGCCGTATCCACGATGATAACCGGATCGCCCCAGACACCATGGGTGGAAGTGAGTACATCGGTGGTCCATGTATATCCACCATCGGTTGAGAAATATACATTGTCGATGTTTGCTCCACCTACAATATGATCAGTGTTTTTAGGGTTGACCATGATGGAGGGCTCTTCGGGTTGGGTCCAGCTGCCAAATTCATCGATCAGCACATTCAGGTGCTGTGCCGAAACACTAAATGACAGAGCCAGGACTACTAATACTGCAGTAAAAATATTTTTCATTTTAATTGGCTTTATAATAATCATGTAAAAATACAAAATTTTAGCCGGTTTATAAGCTGTGAGGTTCCCCTACCTGTGAGGTCCGCCTACCTGTAAGGTTTCAAAATTTCCCGTACATTTACCTTCTAAACCAGAGCCTGAATGAAGAAGATAAAACTACACTGGCAGATACTCATTGCATTGGTACTTGCCATTATCTATGGACTTACTTTTGAAACCCAATACCGTATTAGTGAACCAGCCATAGAAAAGCTGCAAGCAAGGGATGTAAAGGTGCAGGTTGTTGATCAATTGCAAACCATTAAGGGGAAAATATATCCCGGGGAAACAGCATTCAAAGAGGAACTGGCCAGATTATTACCACCGGAAGACCTCATGAAGTACGAGGTCCCTATTATCAAGGCAGCCTACGATAATGTAGCTATCAAATATGTTTCCTGGATGGGGGATGTCTTTATGAGGGCACTGAAAATGTTGATCATTCCCTTGATACTTAGTTCGTTGATATCAGGGGTGGCAAATATAGGCAGTGGATCCAACCTTGGACGCCTGGGATTAAAAACAATTTCGTATTATGTGGCAACAAGCATCCTGGCCATTATCACCGGCCAGTTCCTGGTGAATATTATACGTCCCGGGATTGGTGCTGACCTGAATTTCAGCCAGAAGGTTGAGGGCCTTGTTGAAAGCCAGCGGTCGCTGGGGGAAACACTGATCGAAATGGTGCCTAAAAATATCTTCCAGGCATTCAATAACAACGAGATGCTATCGATCATCTTCTTTGCGATCCTCTTCGGTTTTTTTGTAACGAGGATAGGGAAAGAACACAGCGCCACCCTTACGAAAGCATTCAACGCTATTTTCGAGGTGATGATGAAGATGACTATGTTTGTGATACGTTTCACTCCTCTGGGTATTTTTGGGATTGTTTCCAGGATCGTTGCCGATCAGGAGGACCTGCCCGGATTGGTATCCCGTATGGGGCTTTATATGGGCACGGTGGTCATTGCCCTTTCAATCCACTTTTTTATTACACTTCCCCTGATCCTAAAGATCATTGGTCGTGCAAAACCATTTCAACATATGCGGAATATGGCCACACCATTGCTTACGGCCTTTTCAACTGCTTCTTCGGGTGCCACGCTTCCATTAACCATTTCGGCAGTGGAGAAAAAATCAGGGGTATCCAATAAGATTTCCAGTTTTACACTTCCGCTTGGAGCTACCATTAATATGGATGGCACGGCTTTGTATGAATGTGTTGCAGCTATTTTTATTGCACAGGCTTACGGGATTGAGCTTTCAATTCTTCAACAAAGCATTGTGATCATTACAGCCTTGTTTGCTTCCATAGGCGCGGCTGCCATACCGATGGCCGGGCTGGTTATGATCGCGGTGATATTAACGGCTGTTGGCCTGCCACTGGAAGGTGTTGGACTGATACTTGCCGTTGACCCTATCCTCGACATGTTCCGCACCTGTACAAATGTGTGGAGTGACAGCTGCGGAGCAGTTGTGATCGCCAAGTCGGAGGGCGAGAAGCTGAATGTTTAAATGCTAAACCACAAAAATCGAAAGGCTGCAATAAGAAGAATGATAGCCACTAAGCCTAAAAAGGCATAGACACTTCCAAAATTAAGGGTCCAGCCAAAAGCAGGGTTTTGTTTCGGGACAATGATTCTCGGATCTTTTCTGTTGACATAGAAAATACCTTTCCAATTATCCGGATTTTTGCTCATTAAGGCAAAGTTTT
>CAZASJ010000034.1:0-31479 GCA_964487735.1 uncultured Bacteroidales bacterium
CAGCGGTCAGGTCGGCAATACCGTTTACGCCAAGCTGTGTAAAGAGTGCCTCAAAAGCTGCATTTGTCGGGGCAAATACGGTAAAAGGACCATCACCTTTCAGGGCATCAACAAGGTCGGCTTTGACAACAGCTTCCACCAGTATGCTGAAGTTGCTGTTATTGATAGCAATATCAACTACATCAGTAGGAAGAAGAACCTTGTCAATCACGTGAATAACACCATTTGATGCCATTACATCGGGACTGGTTACATTGGTTGTTCCGTTAAGCTTGACACCATTAGCTGCATCAGCAAAGATCATTACGCTGTTATTAGCGGGAGCAGTTGTATTAAGTGTTGAAACATAGCCTGTACTTACACTGGCAGCTGTCACTTTTGCGCCGAGCACATGATAAAGCAGAATCGGGGTAAGCTGTTCGGCAGTCAGATCTTCAACACCGTTTACACCAAGCTGGTCGAATAGCATGTTGAATGCATCGTTGGTAGGTGCAAAAACTGTGTATGGGCCTTCGGCACTAAGTGCATCGGCAAGACCTGCTTTCACAACGGCATCAACAAGGATGCTGAACTGCGGAAGCGATTGTGCGGTTTCCACAATGTTCTTTTCCTGTGGCACTGGTATGGGGGTCATATCTTCATCATCATCTTTCTTACATGCGCCAAGTACAACTACTGCGGTCATCATAAGAGCGATGGCTTGTAGATTGAATTTAAATTTTCGTGTTTTCATGTTTTCAATTTTATAATTTGTGATTAAATAGTTTTACTGTTTTGTTTGATTCTTATTGGTTTGTTTGATGTTAAAAAAAGGCCGGGGCATTCATGAAAACACGAAGCCCCTGCCTGTGATATGATGATTAATTACAGCCGCTTTTTGATTCAGTTGTTTTAGCTGTCTTTGTTTCAGGGATGAGCACCTTATCGATCACATGGATCACTCCGTTTGTGCCTTCAATATCTGTAATAATAACAGTGGAAGCTTCATTGATCATTACGCTTTTGCTGTTGGCCTCAATATTCAGCCAGGCATTTTCATTCAGGGTAGCAACTTTGCCTGTTGAAACATCTTCAGCCATTACTTTTCCGCTTACCACATGGTACAGCAGGATCGGGCTGAGCTGTTCTGCTGTCAGATCATCAATTCCGTTTATACCCAAGTCTTTGAAAAGCATTTCAAAGGCATCATTGGTCGGGGCAAAAACAGTGTAAGGACCTTCTGCACTTAAAGCATCAACAAGGCCTGCCTTGCTCACTGCTTCAACTAAAATAGAGAAACGTTCATCAGAAATGGCAATTTCTACAACATTCATTTCCGGTGCAATTTCTTTGGCATTATTTGCATTTGCCGTACTAACAATGCTTAAACTTGTAAACAGGCTTAAAATAAATAAGCTGATTGCGAATCTTTTTTTTGTTTTCATGATTTATTGTTTTAAAGTTTGTGTTCACTTGAATTACAGTACTAACAAGGTGAAACAATAATTGTTTAACGAAAATATAAAAAAGTTAAACAAAAAATGATAAAGTGCTGTAAGAGAGGGGGGTAAAAATAAAGAAAAGTGTATAAAAATTTGAGAATTATCGTTTTATTTCTCAAAATGCAGCTCTTTCAGTCAAAGACCTGTACCTTTTTATAAGCTCTCTGCCGGCATGAACTTCTTGATTCGGGTGAAATAAAACTCGTCGGGAGACGGGCAATAATTATGCACGCGTCAGATTAAACCGAAACTACAGTTTTACATATTCCATCAAATCATCATGCAGGATCTCCTCAATTTCAGTATAGTTTTGAGGATGGGTACGCGTAAATAGAATGCCAAAAATGGGGTATTTTTGATAATCAATCTTCCGTATTTCCAGTACTTCGGAGAAATGACTGATCACTCCGTCATAGTCAAAAGACCTGATGTCTGAGGCAGGAATTCCACTTGAATTGTCGAGGATAACGATGCTGTAAATGCTGTCATCAGCCCCGGAAAGGATTTCTTCCCAGTCGGGCACTTTCTTATTTATATAATATGAGTAAGGATTGAAGCCAAATGCATGGTGGGCAAGGTCGGCAGAGGTACACCAGGCGCCAAAACGCAATGGGTTCACCTCAATCGGTATAAGCCTTCCGTTTTCATCTATCCTGACCTCGGTATGCAATGAGAAGTTTTTCAGGCATGCCCGCTTTCCAAGCTCTTCCAGAAAGCTGTCAAACTGCTTTAAATTATCTCTCACGATCGCTGTGGAGGTATTGTATACCCTGTCGCTGACATCACTTTCACCTGAAAATGGATGCTCCATCACGCCCAGTACATGGGCTTTGCCATCGTCATCGAAGTATGCGTCAAAAGCAAATTCACGGCCCTCAATGCAGGCTTCAATGATATAGGTATCGAGACTAAGCACCTCATCGGGATAGATGGCACTGATCTTGTTTATCTCATTTCTGATCTTGTGCTTAACCTCAGGCCAGTCATCTGCCCCAAATACTTTATGAACGCCCATTGAAAAAAAGCCGACTGCCGGCTTTATGATAAAAGGCATGGGAAGTGTGTCAATGTTGAGGCTATTTATTTCAGATACGCTTACTTTTTGAAAGAAAAGATCAGGATACATATCCCTCAGGAGCTCCCTGAAGACTAGCTTATCCTTAAAAAGGCTCAGCTTATCCGGAAGCCCGGTAAAAGAAAGGTTGTCATAGACCCATTTAAGGGCATTTTCAGAAATAGTGTGTAGGTTCGTGGAAGGATCTGAGCGCATTTTGTCTATTACATCTTGTCCGCTGATCAGATCAAGTTCTCCGGGGGCCAATACGTTTCCTGTATCCAGGGCCTGGAATTCACCATTGCGAATGCTTTGTTTTAAGAAATCAGATACCAGGGGTTTGTCGAGCAGTATCATCCTAAATCACAGATCTTCTGCAGGGCATTGAGGTCGTTGAGATGGATATGCTTTCCTTTCATTACAACAACTTTATCATCCTGAAATTTTTTGAGAATGCGGATCACATTTTCTGTCGACATTCCGGCCAGCTCTGCCAGCTCCTTGCGGGTGAGGTCAAGCTCAAACTTATCAGATTTAAAAACCCTTCCCCCCAGGCAAAGCAAGAGGTCCGCGAGTCGTCCGTATGATTGACGATGGGTAAGGCAGAAGAAACGATTGTTGATCTGGTTGCTGTTTTCGCCAAGAATGGAGATTACCTTGGAGGCAAAAATACCATTTTCCCTGATCAGGTATTTAAATGTATTGATGTCAATAAGTTTGGCAATGGACTTTTGATAGGCTGAAGCGGAGTATTGAAAAATATCTTCTCCGTCGGAGAGGGATGATAAACCAACAAGGTTTCCGGGGCTGATAATCTTTAATACCAGGGTTTCTTTGCCGTGTTCAAGGTAAACCTTCACAAGCCCTTCACATAGAAATATAACGTGAGAAGCAAAGGCACCGTGTTTTGCAATGATCTCCCCTTTATTGTATGCAACGGTCACCTGCTTCTTCTCGAGCAAGGCCGTTTGTTCCTCTGTGAGAGCATCAAAGCACCTGCAATGATCATCTGCTACTGTACAACTTGTACGAACTGCCACCATAGATAAAGAAAAGTTTATTTGTTTCATGCAAATATAGAGAAAATCACGGTTAAAACTAACCGTCACGTATAAAAACATTGATCTATATCAATACAATAACAAACCAGTATCATAAATTGAATGTTCTGGGTTTACAGCCTTCTGTTAATTTTGTAACAACCGTTAATACTACAAAAACAATAAACTATGAGGAATTTTTCTGTAATCGCGTTCATTCTTTTTCTGCCTTTGCTTTTGCTGGCAGTGATACAGCTGAACGACACACTAAATGATCCGGGGGTAACGGTTGTCAATTATGTAAAAAAGGCAGACAGAAACATGACGCCTTCCGTCGATCATACAAAATTTGATATCCTGAATGCACCCTTTGAGGATGCACATGCTGTTACAGCAGCCTGTCTTTCCTGCCATACCAACAGGCATGAGGAGATTTTAAAAACCTCTCATTGGCTCTGGCAACGTACAGAAGTATTGGATGGACGAGGCGAAATCCCGTTGGGGAAAAGAAATATCCTGAACAATTTTTGTACAGGCGTTTCGGCCAGTGAAGGAACTTGTACCCGCTGTCATATCGGCTATGGTTATGCCGATAAGAACTTCGACTTCGAAGAGCCAACCAATATTGATTGCCTGGTTTGCCACGACAAAACAGGATCATATGAAAAAGGAAAAGGCATGGCCGGTTATCCTGATCCAAGCGTAAACCTGAATTATGTATCCACGCATGTAGGAAGCCCGGGACGTGACAATTGTGGCGTTTGCCATTTCTGGGGCGGTGGTGGAAACAATGTTAAGCACGGTGATCTGGAAAAAGCATTGCTTGACTGTTCCCGTGAGGTGGATGTACATATGAATATCGAAGGCGAAGATATGTCCTGTGTCGATTGCCATGTTACCGAAAAACACCAGATGGCCGGTAAGCTGTATGCGCTTTCTTCTGAAAACAAGAGCAGGGCCACATGTGAGCAATGTCATACAGCGAAACCACATAATGATCAGATCCTTGATGATCACAACCTGAGGGTTGCCTGTCAGACTTGTCATATTCCTGTTTACGCAAAAGTGAACAGTACTAAAATGTACTGGGACTGGTCCACAACAGGGGAATTGGATGAGCAAGGACATGCATTTCACACTCCGGATGTTGATGGGAACCATAAATACATGTCGATCAAGGGAACCTTTGTTTGGGACGATAATGTAGTGCCTGAATATTATTGGTTCAATGGTATTGCCGACCACCACCTGATTACCGATAAAATAGATACCATTCCCATTCAGATGAACAGCCTGGATGGCTCCTATCGGGATAAAGGGATTTACCAGAAGTCTTCTTCACCATCAAAGATTTGGCCTGTTAAAGTGCATCGCGGCCGCCAGATTTACGATGTTGTCAACAATACACTTGTACAACCAAAACTCTGGGACAAAGAAGCCGGAAAGGGAGCTATGTGGACCGACTTCAACTGGGACGAATCAGTGAAGGCCGGGATGACGTATTTAGAACTGCCCTATAGTGGTGAATATGGTTTTGTGGAGACAGAAATGTACTGGCCGCTCAACCACATGGTCTCACCTGCAGAGCATTCACTGAAATGCATCGATTGTCATACCAGGGAAAATGGAAGGCTTGCAAACCTTACTGATTTTTATTTACCCGGACGTGATCAGAATACGAAGATAGAAGCCTCCGGAATAACATTGATATTCCTGTCGCTGATCGGTGTTATTGTGCATATGATCTGCCGCATTATTTACAGGAAAAGATGTCCGCTGAACGCTAAATTACAAGGAGGAAATGAGGAATGAAAAAAGTATATTTATATAAAGGATTTGAACGTTTCTGGCACTGGACCCAGACCTTCCTGATATTCTTCCTGATGTTGACAGGATTTGAGATCCATGGTTCTTATCATTTACTGGGGTATGAAAATTCAGTCAGGTGGCATGACAATGCCGGATGGGCATTTCTTGTCCTCATCGTATTTGCTATTTTCTGGCATATCACCACTGGTGAGTGGAAACAATATGTTCCTACCGCAAAGAATTTCAAAGCACAGATCAGGTATTACCTCACAGGGATTTTTAACAATGCTCCCCATCCCACAGGGAAAAGGGTGTTGAGTAAACTGAATCCGCTGCAACGCCTGGTTTATTTTGCGCTGAAAATACTGGTAATCCCGCTCATGGTGCTTTCCGGATTTCTGTATCTCTACTTCAATTATCCGATACAGGGGGTTGAACTTGACAGCCTGATGCCGGTGGCTTATGTACACACTATTGGTGCTTATATCCTGATCACATTTGTTATCATTCATCTTTACCTGATCACTACAGGGCATTCTGTATTCTCAAATCTGAAGGCCATGATCACCGGTTGGGAAGAAATGGATGAGTATGAGGCCGAACAGGTGGTAAAAGATGTTATTGACAGCGCCAACCAATATGTAAAACCTGCCAATGGTCATAAAAAGCACAAAAATGGCAAGAAAGAAAAAACAGATACTGAATAAAAACTAAAAAATCATAATCATGCAGAAAAGAATAATATACCTAATAATGATGTTGCTGGCAGTGCCTGTGATTCTATCATCCTGTTCGTGTCCGTGCGAACAAAAGGTAACCAATGTCGACGAGATTGTTGCCCAGGCAATGAAAGGGCTGGACGTGATCAACAGCGAGGAGCTTAAGACAATGATGGACAGCCTTGATGTTTTCTACCTTGTTGATGTCAGGGAAATGGATGAGTATGCCTATGGCTTTATTCCCGGAGCCATTAATATTCCGGGCGGAGTGGTCATCTTTAAGATGGAAAACGAAGCTTTTTGGGACAATGAGATGATCTATCCTCCCGAAAAAACCGATAAGATCATAGTATACTGCAAAAAAGGAAAACGCTCTGTGATCGCGGCCAATTACCTGAAAAGGCTGGGCTATGAAAACGTAAAATTCCTCGAAGGAGGATGGAAGGCTTGGGAGATGGCATATCCGCTAGAGTATGAAGAAAACCTTGATGTTTTTGGCGGAGGTGGAGATGCACATGCCGATGAAGGCGGATGCTGATCTGATAGAAGATAGAAGAATGAAAATAGAAGAATGAAGAAGTGTTTTGAGTGAAATTTTGATTGACATAAAGAGAAGGAACCATTGATTAAGGGGGATTATGTTTAATAACCCTGATCATGAATTCCTTAGTTTATTTGTTTTGGAAGAAGCCCCGAGAGGGGCTTTTTCTTTAGACCCGACAATAAAATTCGTGGAAGGAGGCTAGTTCATTGGCACTTCGAGGAAAAGGATAAATGAATTTTCTTTCGCCTGCAGGGAAATACTGTCCGTATCCCACAGGCCGAGAGCATCGCGTTGCATAAGCAGCGTTCCCTCAACATCCGCCTTTCCTTCTATCATGAACACATACATACCATTTCCCGGGTAATGCATGGAATAGCTGAGCTTTTTTCCTGCCGAAGGCTTGCTGAGTGAGAGTACGGCCTTTTGATGGATGAAAAGAGAGCTGTCGTTTTCCTCATTATTGACGATTTTGATGATAGCATCTGTAAAAGAATGTTCATCAAAATATTTTTGATCGTATCGTGGACTTACACCCTTTTCTTCCGGGAAGATCCATATTTGAAGAAGGTTAATTTCTTGTTCATTTGATGGGTTGAATTCGGAATGCATAATTCCCGTTCCGGCCGACATCACCTGCACCTCGCCTGAAGTGATTACCGAGCCATTTCCCATGCTGTCTTTGTGTTCAAGGCTTCCGCGGAGCGGTATGGTAATGATCTCCATATCGTTATGGGGATGTGTCCCAAATCCTTTTCCGGGGGCGATGATGTCATCGTTTAATACACGCAATTTACCAAAATGAACCCGCTCGGGATCGTAATGGTCTGCAAAACTGAAAGAATGCCTGGCCTGCAGCCAGCCATGATCAGCAAAACCCCTTGAAGAGGCGCTGTGATATATCGATTTCATGATGTAGCCTGCTTGTTTTATAAAAGAACAACCTAAGGCAGGATTTGTTTTTACAGGCTATCAGCAACAATTAATTTTATAACTCAATTAGTTTTTTTCTCCTACGGAGTAGATCTCTTTAAGGATGTGATCATATTTGGCATAAATCTCTTTCCTTTTTAGTTTCAGGGTGGGTGATAATTCGCCTGTTTCTGGCGACCAGCTGTCGCAAACCATTCTAAAGCGTTTAATTTGTTCCACCTGTCCAAGGCGTTTGTTGACCCTGTTCACCTCCTTTTGCATACGGTCAATCATCTCTTTATTCTGAACCAGTTCCCTGTTATCTTCAAAGTGGACTTTGTGTTTTGTGGCCCAGAAATGGAGGTAATCCATGTTAGGAGAGATCAGGGCAGATGCAAACTTTTCATTTTCCCCAACTACCATGGCCTGCTCAATAAGGGATGATTCTTTCATGATATTTTCAATCACCTGCGGGGCAATGTATTTCCCGGCCGAGTTCTTGAATATTTCTTTCTTCCGGTCGGTGATCTTCAGGAATAATCCGTCCTGCAGCACTCCGATGTCGCCGGTATGCAGCCAACCATCCTCACTGATGGTTTCTTTTGTCTGGGCTTCATCTTTATAGTAGCCCATCATTACACTGGGCCCTTTGCAGAGGATCTCTCCATCTTCCGCGATTTTAACCTCGATGTTTTCCATGATAGGCCCCACGGTACCGAAACGTACTCTGTCAAATGACCTGGGGTCGTTTACCGCGATAACGGGGGATGTTTCGGTAAGGCCGTATCCTTCGTATACAGGCAGGCCTGCCGCCCAGAAGATCCGGATCAGTCTTTCCTGAAGCGCTGACCCTCCCGAAACAATGATCTGGATATTGCCACCAAGCCCGGCACGCCAGTGCTTGTAGATCAATTTATCGGCCAAGCTTTGTTTTCGTTCATACCACCAGCTGTTTTTCCCCGGATATTTATACTGATGGGCGACCTTCACTGCCCAGAAATACAATATCTTTTTAATTCCGCTAAGGTCTTTGCCTTTTTTGATGAAATTATCATATATTTTTTCAAGCAATCGTGGAACTGTATTGAATATTTCAGGTTTGATTTCACGTATAAAATCCCCGATCTTGGCCAGGTTTTCAACATGATAAATTCCAAGGCCGTTTATCTGATAAATGTATTGAACCATCCGTTCATAAACATGGCAAAGTGGAAGGAAGCTGATGGCTCTGGCCGGATGTTGAATTGGCAGCCTTGGCTTTGAAATCAGGGTATTGCTTAAGAGGTTCTGATGCGAAAGCATTACCCCTTTGGGGTGGCCGGTGGTTCCTGAAGTATAAATGATTGTCAAAAGATCTTCCGGCCTGGTTTCATCCTTTATTTTTTTCAATACAGGATTAAGTTTTTCTGCGGATTTTTTTCCGAGCATAACCAGTTCCATCCAGTTTTTTTCTCCATCCACTTCGTTGTAAGTATATATAGCCTTCAGTGCTGTTGCCTTCTCAAAGGCAGGCTTTACTTTTTTCAAAAGCATCTGATCGGAGATACAGAGTACTTTTGCGTCGCTGTGGTTTAATATATATTCCTGTTCAGCGGAGCTGATGGTAGGGTAAATGGGAACGTGTACCAGTCCGGCTTGTGCGATACCCATGTCCAGGATATTCCATTCCGGACGGTTTTGGGAAATCGTAGCTACCCGATCGCCTCTTTCAAGGCCCAGTGCCAGCAAGCCAAGGCTTACGTTTGTACACAGATCAACATAGTTTTCTGCAGAGTATTTGATCCACTTTCCATCCACATTCCGTGCAAGTGCATCTTCTTTTCCTGCGTATTTAGAACGGTATAGTTCCAAAATGTCGAAGAGTCGGGTTATTTCCATTTCGATAAGTTTTGGTAAATCATATCCTTCCTGCATAAGCATTTAGGAAGGTCGAGCAGAGCAAATATAGTAAATTAAGTTTTGAGTGTTGAGTTTTGAATTAATCGACAACTGATTACTCCTCTTTGTGGACCTTCGTGCAGTACTTTGTGTATCCTTTGAGGTTAAACTAAATGGCACATGTTAAATTCAAATTATGGAATGAAAAATGTCGTAATAATTAGTACTTAATGCGAGACAATCTAGAGATTCCTCCTGTCGTCGGAATCAATTCCACTAAGACTTCGGGCTTCGCCCTCAGTCAGTGTCATTGACCTTAAATACCCATGCATACTTGCAGGGAGGGGTAATCTGTAGTTTTTCGGGCACGTGGAGCACAAAGCCTTCACCGTTCTTTTCCCAGTTAATAAAACCATCGAGACCTACTGCCGTGATCTTAGCGCCAGCCGTTGGCGACCAACCGGTCATGCTGATCACAGGGGGAGGGGTGTTTTCATTTTCTGAACCCAGGTAAATGATGTAAACACTGCCGTCTTTACCGCCGGTGAGGCAAACGCTGCCTTCCTTGTATGGGGCCACCGGACGTGAACCGTAAATGGCTTCATTGTTCACTTCCATCCAGTCGCCGATTTCCGCCAGGAGCACATAGGCTTCATCATGCCAGCTGCCATCGGGGCCGGGGGCAATATTGAAGAGGAGGTTGCCCCCTTTGGAAACGATATCAACCAGCAGGTGTATCGCTTCGCGTCCTGATTTGTAGGTTGCATTCGGTACCCACGACCATCCGCCACCGGCAATGATGCATGATTCCCAGGGGTAGGGAAGCATTTTTTCAGGCACCCTGTTCTCGGGTGTCAGGTAGTTTTGATTCGGGCCCGGTACCGCACGGTCAACAACGATCAATCCGGCTTGCTTTTCACGCGCTTTTTCTTTTAGCTCACCCATGCGAATGTCCTGGTTCTGATAATGAATGAATTTATATCCCGGCTTATTTACCCTTTCCCGTATCTCTTCTTCATCCATAGGGGCAACCCAGCCACCATCAAGCCACAGTATATCCATAGGGCCGTAATCAGTCATTAGTTCCATGATCTGGTTATGGGTGAACTGCACATAGCGTTCCCAGCGTTCGGGATAGCTTGTGATATCGTAGTTCACATTTCTGTCGGGGGTAGCAAAATTCGGCCACCAATAGTCTTCATTATGCCAGTCGGGCTTTGAGAAATAAGCGCCTGCCCACATGCCTTCATCGCGGAAAGCATCGAAGATCTCAAGAGCAATGTTTGCTTTTTTATTTGTACTAAAAGGGCAATCCTTATCGGTGATCTTATAATCGGTGTATTTGCTGTCGAACATACAAAAGCCATCGTGATGCTTGGTGGTGAATACGACATACTTCATTCCGGCATCTTTTGCCGCCGAAGCCCATTTTTGCGGATCGAAATTTGTCGGGTTGAATGTTGTTTTCAGATGCTCGTATTCTTTTTTGTATTCGGTATAATTATCGGATTTACGGC
The DNA here is from genome assembly GCA_964487735.1 of uncultured Bacteroidales bacterium. Classification (GTDB taxonomy): domain Bacteria; phylum Bacteroidota; class Bacteroidia; order Bacteroidales; family B18-G4; genus B18-G4. The sequence goes on from CAZASJ010000034.1 coordinate 10,952, forward strand.
GGCACCAGCCTTCATCTTCAGCACAAATCGACCATGACTCCACAATTCCCCATTGACTATAGGCTCCCCAGTGCATCAGAAGGCCAAATTTCATATCCTGCCATTGTTCCAGCTTTTCAAGGGTTAATGGATCTTCTTCAGGGTAATATTTCTGTTCGGCATGCTGAGCAGAGAGATAGAAGACTGAAAAAAACAGAAGTGCAAGGAACAGGGTGATGGTTTTTATTTTCATTGTGTGTTGGTTTGTTCGTACAGATCAATTTCTCCATCCAGGAGTATTGAGATAACGCTTATCTGTGGATCAAGCACTTCTTCGGGAAGGTCAATATAAAGAATGCCCGGTGTAGTGCTCCAGTATTGTTTCATTTTTATATCGTAGCTGAGCTTGGTTCCGTTGCCGACCACCCAGATCCGATTAACCTTATTTTTCAATCCCTTTAGCATAAGCGGCCCATTGGGCTTACCATCTACAAAGAGGTAAAGGGTGGTTTTGTCGGCCGACAGGGCTGTAGGGCCGTAAAAATATTCAGCAGGAATCCCTGCCCGGGTTCCGAAAATGGCTTCGCTGTGTTTGTTTGTCCAGCGGCCCAGTTCCTGTAAAATTTCAATCTGCTCTTCCGGGATCGTCCCATCCGCTTTTGGGCCGATATCCAAAAGCAGGTTTCCACCCATGCTGATACAATCTACAAAGATCCTGATGATCTGATTTGGGCTTTTGTAGTTATGGTCGTTATGCTGGAAGCCCCATGAGTCATTCATGGTCATGCATAATTCCCAGTAGGTTTCGTCGGGAGGGTGGATCGGCAATCCCTGTTCGGGAGTGGCATAATCGCCATATCCCTGCAGGCGTGAATTTATAATGGCCTGTGGGTTATGGTTGAGAATGCTTTCCCTGATCAGGGGGGCTTGCCACTTTTCGGCACTTTGTTCCCAATCGCCATCAAACCACCAGAGATCCGGATTGTATTGATGCATGATCTCTTCTATCTGGCAGAAGTTGAAATCCACAAAATTTTTCCAGCGGAGTGAATCCTCTTCATAGCGTAGCTCTTTTTTCGTAAAATTCGGATAGTCGGGATGTGACCAGTCGAGCAGGGAAAAATACAAACCCGCCTTCAAACCCTTCTTCCTGATCTCTTTTATAAATGGTTTGACATAATCCTTCTTAAGGTGGCGTTCAGTGCATTTTGTGGGCCATAAGGCCACACCATCATGGTGTTTTGCGGTAAGCACTGCGTATTTTGCACCGCTACCTGCGATCAATTCTGCCCAAAATTCGGGATCGTACTTTTTAGCAGTGAAGCCGTTTAGTTGCTTCATATAATCTTCATGTGAGATGTATCCGTTAAAGAACGACCAGGATTCATCAATACCATTTACAGCATAAATACCCCAATGAATGAAGATCCCGAGCCTGGCATCAGAGAACCACTGCATCCGCTCCGCTTTTTCAGAAGGCAATTCTTCTGCCTGCGAAAAAGCAATAGCAGGAAATAATAAGCAAAATGCCAGAATGCTGTAGAAAAATGTTTTCATATTGTTATTCTTCAAGTTCCACGCCTAATTCTGATAAGATTCTGTAAGTCAGATTATCTTTTTCAGGCCCTTTCAGTACAATGGAGTTCCCTGTTCCGTCTGCACTATTGAAAATATATGTATAACCCTCTTCATCATACACTTTATTGATCGCGTCAATGATCTTTTGGGTGATGGGCTGCAGCTTTTGTGTGGACATGGCTGCGAGCTTGGTATCTGCATTTGTGATGTCAAGCTGAATTTCCTGCTCTAGAGATACGATCTGCTCCTGCATGCTTGTAAGTAAGCTCTGCGCATATCCCTGCTTTTCCTTGCGGTAATAATCTTCAAGCAAGGACTGATAATATTCTTGTTTGGCCTGTATCTGCTGCTGTAGTACGGATTGGTATTTTTCAAGCTCCTGGTTCATTTGCTTTGCTTCCGGAAGGTTCTTAAGGATGAACTCAAGGTTGGCGTAGCCGACCTTCATTTGGCTAAAAGCGGATATGGCAATGATAAACAGAGCAATAAAGACAATTTGTTTTTTCATGTTTCGCGATTTGTTTCAAAGATAGGGATTTGCCTGAATTGTTTAGTGAAGCCCAAATGAAATTCGTAGCAGCCTTCATCTGTCCGAGATCGGTCAATAAATGTTCGGATAGTTACATTCTTACACCTGGCCATTTCATTCATTTTTAATATAATTTATTGCCAATCAGTGCCTTTGAGATTGTGGCATAATTTTTTGACTGTATTCCCTGAATCGGGTTTGGGAAACCCGTATGAAACTAAAAAATACTTCCTGTAAATTATCTCAGGTTGTTAATCAGGGTTATCTGGGGGCCGGGTCGTTACCGGCCCCTTCTTTATGCAATGGAAAAAACAAAAGAAGGAAAGAAAATACCCATTGGAACCGGCTATCTGCTTGGATTGCTGTTTGGCATTGCCATCATGGTTGCCTTTTCGGTGGGCATGGGGGCTACATTTTTTGGGATCACACTTGGCCTGTCATTCAGCCTGAGTATTGGCATTGCCTTTGAGTGTGCTTTTGCCGGCGACAAAAAACTTCCATTGTTTCAAAAGATAATTCTCAGTCTTTCTGCCCTGCTCCTGATCCTATCGGTTGTTTCCCTCCTTTTATGGGAGGGCATCTGACCCCCTTTGTTTAACATTTTTAGCACAGAATTAAACAAATTTGCTATCCGACTTGTTTAAATCTTGATTTGTCGGGAGAATCTGTAAGGATATCTGGCAATATGCGACAAACTAAAAACAAATGTTATGAAATACGAAGAGTTGATACAATCCAATAAAGCCATCAAAATAAATGGAAATGACGTATTCACTTCTGATCCGGATCAGGAGCTTTTTGACCTGGTAGGTGATAATCATGTAGGGACTTCTGTTGATACCCCAATGCGCCCGGATGCATTTGATCTGAGTGATAAAGAAAAGATGGACATCATCGAAGGTCATTTTGAGGAGATCATGCATACCATGGGGCTGGATCTTAATGATGATAGCTTGAAGGGAACCCCCCACAGGGTTGCGAAGATGTTTGTTAAGGAAATATTCAGCGGGCTTAATCCGGAGAATATGCCAAAGATCTCTGTTTTCGAAAACAAGTTCAACTACGATGAAATGCTTGTAGAAAGGAATATTTCACTGAATTCAACCTGTGAACATCATTTTTTACCCATAGTTGGAAAGGCGCATGTTGCATACATTTCCAGTGGTATGGTGATAGGCTTGTCGAAGATCAACCGAATTGTTGACTATTATGCCAGAAGGCCACAGGTGCAGGAAAGACTTAGCGTTCAAATAGCAGAGGAGCTTAAAAGGGTTTTGAATACGGATGATGTAGCCGTGGTAATTGATGCCAAACACCTTTGTGTTTCTTCCAGGGGAATCCAGGATGAAAGCAGTTCAACCCTTACAGCATCGTATTCCGGTAAATTTAAGGAACAACATCGCCGGGAAGAATTCCTGAAATATATTTAGTGCCCGTCTCCCTTCAAACCGTCAAAAACAAGCGTAAGGTAGTATAAGCCGCCTATGCTGGCACTTCCGAAACTACTGGTATACCAATCGTTCAAGGCATTGGACCCACCTACTTTAACGGTAGTGTAAAGGGATTCGAATGTATAACTTAGCTGTGCATCAAGTGTGGCATAGGCAGGCATTTGAGCCACTCCGAAAGCGGATTCCCACAAGAACGTATCCTGCCAGCGATAGCTCAACTTGAAACCAATCTGATCGTGGAATTGTCTTTTGCCCACACTAAGGTTAAAGCGGTATCGTGGAGTATTGAAACGTGATTGAAACCCCGGGGCTTTGTCCTCAATGGATTCAAGAGCATTATAGGCCACATTTCCGCTGGCAAAGAAGCCTTTTGGCAGTAACATATCAAGTCCCAGGGCCCAGCCCCAGGATGTAACCGGCTCATCGGTACTGACGGTTGTTTGAAACCTTCGTTCTTCTTCTGTATTTGGATTTTGTACCAATACCTGAGTTGCCAGAAAACCATTAAAGGTATTTACAAATACATATGAGTCGAGAAAAAGAAGTTTATTGAGAAACAGCCCTTTGTATCCGATCTCATATGCGATGACACGTTCAGGTTCAAATTCCGGAATTACAAATGGGCCATCGTCCAGAACGGGCTCACCGGTGACAGGGTTGGCACTGCTCAACGGATAAACAGGATTTCCCTCAAAATCGTATAATTCATGTACTTGCGGAAGGCCTCCGATCACCCGGTATGCGCCAACATCAAGGTTTACCCACTGATCGGCAATAGAAGGGAAGCGATAGGCTGTTTGTACAGACCCACGAATGGTATGGTCAAGGTCTTTGTCGACAGAATATACAAGAGACAGCCTGGGGGTTGCACGACCCTTGAAGTATTGGTTCTTATCATATCGGGCGGCAAGGGTTATTCTTAAATGCTCATTCAGCAGATTTTTATTCAACTGTACATAACCACCATACTGATCAATACCAATGGGATTGCCGGGAGTATCGGCAAAAACAGTACCCTCGCTGTTGATGTTATAGTGTCGGTAACTGGCACCTGCCTGTAGTTCAAACCAGGGAATATATCTGCTGAAATTGTACATTCCTTCCGTATGAAACATCTTGCTTTTATCGAGCACCATGGCACCTCCGCCATTAATGGGCGTTTTAATTACCTGCTCGAAAGATTGATTAAACTCTTCTGATCCGGCGTAAGGAAATGCATTCTCAAGCGGGTTGAAGATATTGCCGTGTTCGTCCCTGTTTTCTGCCACCAGGCGGGCAAACTTTAAAGCATCCTCTTCACTGGCACCCAATAGGATCTGCTGGGTGTAGGAAGCGATGTAGTCTTCGTACCAGTTGGCACTGGGCTTCCAGGCTTCGTTGATCATGGCTCCCGCTCCTCCGGCATTATAGGTGTCTCCTGAATTTTCCCAGATATAGTAAGTCCTGAAGTAAAAATCCGGATTATTAATTTCCGCCTGTATGTTCGACATGGTGAAATTTTTGAAGGCAAAACGGTTTTGAGCAGTGTACACACTGCTTCCATTGCCATAGCCACCTCTGAGAATGGCCTCAAAATTCTTGGAAAAACGATAATGCAGGGCTGCATTCAGCCTGATAATATGGGTATTGTAATCGACCAGTTCTTTTTCTTTCCATCCTGTCCGGGTTATGAGCTGATCGGGGAAAAGGTGGAGGTTGTCATTGATAAATGATTCATATTCAGGGCTTCCGGGAACCAGGCCACGCGCATCTGCTACGCCGGCCAAAACGCTTGGAGCCACTTCTGCCAGGTTAACAGGGACCACAATATCATCGCCGTATACGTTCACTCCGTCGTATCCTTCATTATTTTCTCTTGTAATAGTAGGATCGTCAAGGCGGTATTTATCCCTGTAATCCACCCCATACCAATCGGTGGCATCCAGATAGGTTCCTGTAATTTTAAAAGCCAGCTTATCATTAACGTTTTTTGCGTAACGCATGTCAAGGTTTACCATGGGCGTTGCACCATCCGCATACGGATCACTTAAATGCATCATCCCGCCTTGAAGCGAAAGCGTTAAGCCTTCATATTCAAATGGATTTTTGCTGTTCATAAGCAAAACGCCGTTCATCCCTCCGGGACCGTATAATGCTGAAGAGGCACCCACCAAAAGCTCCACGCTTTCAACATCGATATTTGATAGGCCAAAAATATTCCCCGCCGAAAAACTCAGTCCGGGGGAGCTGTTATCTACTCCGTCTACAAACTGGTTCATGCGCACATTTGTCTCTCCCGTAAAACCCCTGGCATTTGGAAACCGGAAGGTGAGGCTATGCACATTCATGTCAACACCTTTAATGGAGTATAGGCCATCGTAGAAGTTTGCGGTTGGGATTTGTTCCACATCCCTGCTTGTCATTTTTTCTATTGTAACAGGAGAAGCCATAATGTTTTCTTCAATCCGGGAGGCCGAAATAACAACCTCCTGCCCCAGGATGGCCCTGGCTTGCATTTCAATCAGCAGATCATCCATCGATCCGGTAATTTCCACCTCTTCTTTTCCATAGCCTATAAATGAGAATACCAAAACAAAGGGTGGAGGTGTATCTGTTTTAAGAAAGAAGTTTCCGTTAACATCACTTACAGTGCCGTTCAGGGTTCCCTTAATGCTGATGTTAACTCCTGTCAGAGGCTCATCTGTACCGGATTCCTTTACAAGCCCGGAGACCCTTATTTGTGTATAGGCCATTGATGAGAAGACCAGAAATAAAAGACATGTGAGAAACAGACGTTCAAATAAGGCTTTATGAGAGTATATCATTTCCGCTTATGTTTCTAAAATCGCATACAAGATAGGGATAAAAGTACTTAAAGTACTTGAAGTATTTAAAGTACTTGAAGTGCTTCGGCTGGCAGGGGGCTTCAGATATTTTTGAGGTATAAGTTCAATTATTATTAAAGGGGGTTGGGAATATTTGAATAATTTTGCTGATTATTATTCAAAAGACTTCATGCCACAGAAATTCAGTGCCCGATTAAGTGAAACATGGTTGAAAGCAGCCATTGTGGGCAGCCTGTGGGCCTCTTTTGAGATTATCATTGGGAGCTTTCTGCATAACCTGCGCTTTCCTTTTGCCGGTACCCTTCTTTCTTTTGCCAGTGTGGCGCTTATCATTGCATTTGTGCAAGTGTGGGATAATAAGGGATTGGTTTGGAAAGCAGGACTTATTGCAGCCTTATTGAAATCCATTTCACCATCGGCTATTATTCTGGGCCCGATGATCGGTATATTCAGCGAAGCCCTTATAATTGAATTGTTTTTATTATTATTTGGAAGAAACCTGTTTGCATATATGTTGGCTGGGGCTTTTGCGGTATTAAGTGCCCTTTTTCACAAAATTGTAAGCTTACTGGTTACCTATGGCTTCGACCTGGTCATCATTGTTGACCAACTTTACAAATACATTATTAAACAGCTGGGCTTGTCGGAGGGAGATCCCCTCTTGCTTATATTGGGTGTAATGCTTGTTTATTTTACATTTGGGATAGCAGGGGCTGTGCTGGGTTATCAGGCCGGACAGAAAATTAAAGTGCTTTCTGACAGAAAGGGACCAATGATCATTCCCGATAAAAGGAGTTCTTTTTTTGATAAGACAGCTGAAAATGCAGGATCGCCCTGGTTGTTGCTGTATCATGTTTTTTGTATAGTCGGCTGTTTATATATGCTGAATGTCTTGCCACTGGAGTATTCATTTGCCCCCTCAATCATTTATGCTTCACTTTGTTTGTATTGGTACAGGGGAAGTATGCGTTCCTTCAGAAAGCCATCATTCTGGATATGGTTTATGGCCATCACCATATTGGCAGCCGTTTTCTGGAATGGCTTGTCGAAAGGCGAACTCTGGGATACCGAAGGACTTTTGGTTGGACTCCGAATGAACCTGAGGGCCATCGTAATTTTAACGGGCTTTGCCGCGATTAGCAGGGAACTTCGAAATCCCATCATACGTACGGTTCTGTATCATCATGGTTTTGCCAGTGTTTATCACGCTGTAGGCCTGGCTTTTTCTGTCTTGCCAGGGATCATCGACTCCTTACCGGGTGTAAAGAAACTGATTTCATCCCCTGTGAATTCACTTGGCTTAATTGTGGGCACAGCTGCCAGTACCTATCCAACATTGGAAAAAGAACTTGGCGATCAATGCCCCGTCATTATTATCAGCGGGGATGTGCAGCAAGGGAAAACATCGTTTTTAATCAAACTTGAGTCAGGGCTTAGGGAAAAGGGGATTAAAACCAGTGGGTTTTTTGCAAAGGGTGTTCATAATGCATCCGGAAGAATTGGTTATGACCTTGTGAATATTTCAGGGGGCCAGTCCTGTGAGTTTATTCGAAATAAACCGGCCAATGACTGGTATCGTCACGGAAAATATTTTTTCAGTCCCGAAGGTATATCTTTTGGAAAGAAAATACTGGAAAATGCCTGGCTCCAGGATCCGGATCTTATCATTATTGATGAGATAGGACCTGTAGAACTTAAAGGCAGGGGATGGGCTGATGAACTTGAAAAACTGGTAAATGAAGTCCGTATTACCCAATTATGGGTTGTGCGAAAACCCCTTCTTAAAAGGGTGATCAGGCAGTGGAATATTGGTGATGTACTTATTATTGACATAGGGCACGATAAGCTAAATGAATCGCTTGAGGAAGCATATGCATTTATAAAAAAGAAGGATTTATAAGTGCTATTTGATAAATTTGCAAAAACACCTGATATGAAAAAAGTAAATATTTCTTCAATTCTGACCAAACTGATGTTGGTTTTAATGGCCCTTATGGTTGTGGTGGCTTGTAAAAAGGATGATGATGATAGCGAAAATAATGAGCCTCCTGCGCCGGTTCACCCATATGTAGCATCCTATGCATTTGTTGCAGCAAGCTTTAATGATCCCATTACAGTGATTGTTGATGGAGATACAAACCATTATCAACAAGGCGATGATGCTTTCTTGTTTGTAGGTGGTGGTCTTCTGGGCGCAGCCCCATGTGACAATGCCGATAATGCTGCTCTTGAACTGAGGGCCGACTATACTTCATGGTATATTTGCAGAACTGAGGCCAACGAACTCCAGCAGGGAACCTGGGAGTCGAATGCTGATAATACATTGCTGAAACTTAATATTGCAGTTCCGGCAAATTTTGTTGTGAATATTACAAATGTGGATCTGTCGGATAATCAGCTGCGGGGAAACATCCCAACCTTACCCATGCCTTATGATACATCCATTCCGGTAGGAGCACCTTTGCCGGGCGGAGGCATCAACTTTCAAACGGCGAATGTATCCGTTGAGTTTATTGTCTTACCCAGCATGTAGCCATCAATCCTGATCTGTTTTTTCATCAGGTTCTGCATCTTTTACACAGCGAACGGAGAGGCCGTATGTTTTGGTAATAATCTGCCGGTCAACACCCTGTTTGGTTTTCTCCATTACCCTGGCCCAGCCATTTTTTTCATCATGTTCTGTGGAAGTCCAGAAATAGGCATGTGTTTCGAAATAAGAATCATCCCCGATGGGATTCACAACACCGGCAAACTCAGCATCGAAACCCAGGCCTCCGCCTGATTTGAGAAATTTTCCGACCGTACCCGAGTTTCTGTTATATCTTTGGTCGAGGTCGCTTTTACTCATACCGATGTATGCTTCAAGAGCTTTCCAGTCTTCATCACTTGGTAAACGATATCCTTCGGGGCATGCTATTTTGGCTGCATTCCATCTGTACCAGCGGCCTTTTAGCATACAGTTTGTTTCATCTCCCTCAAAACAGGGAGTATCCTCTCCCATATCGAATTTCAGGTTCTGGCACATCCACCACTGGGTATTGAACTTCATAACAAGGTAGATATTCCCATCCCGGTCGTCGAAAATAAAATCGCTTTCCTGGGAAGATGCTGATTGAAAAATAAACAGCAGGGCTATAATTGAAAAGTAGATTTTGAACCTTTTCATATTTTGAACTTTTAACTTTACAAAATAAATCAAAAATAATAAGATAAACGCTTTTATTCGTAACTTCAGTTTAGCAAGTTTAGTGCCAGAGTAAAAAGTTAAAGGATTTTAGTACTCCTGCTGGCACGGATAAATTTGGACAAGGAGATTGAAGAAGGTGAGAGAAGATAGAAGATTGCACGATTTATGATAGAAGAAGTCTTCCGCCTGCCGGGTACTTTAGGCAAGATCGTAAAATTATACCGGATTCTAATAATTTGCAACAGGCTTTAAATTGCCTTACTTTTGTTTTGATGCGAGTATTGGCCTTTCTAATAAGCATTTGTCTTGCAATTGCCTTGCAAGCCGGAAGCGTTCATGGATACATCATGGATGAAAATGGTGAGCCCCTGGCTTTTGCCGGGATATACATTTCAGGTACAACCATCGGCACCGCCTCCAATCCCGAAGGATATTTTGAACTTGAACTGGAGAATGGCAAATATGAGCTTGTTTTTCAATATATCGGCTACAGGCAACAGCATATACAGATTGAGGTATCAGATGTGCCCCTCAGGCTTGAAATAAGGCTTGTACAGGAACAGTTCTCCCTGGATGAAGTGGTGATCAACGCCGATGCTGAAGACCCTGCATACCGCATTATGCGAAATGCGATCCAAAAACGAAAATATTATCTTCAACAGGTCGAAAATTATAAGTGCGAAGCATACACTAAAGGGATTTTCCGATTGACAGATGCACCCGACAAAATGTTTGGCGATTCTTTGAACACAGCAGCCGATTCCATTCTTGGGATCATGTATTTATCCGAATCAGAATCCATCATTAGTTTTGAGCAGCCGGATAAATTCAAGGAAGAAATGATATCGGTCAAGGTAAGCGGGAACGATCAGGGCTTTGGCTTTAATTTCATCAGCTTTTTCATGGTGAACTTCTATAATAATAAACTCATTATTCCTGTCGACATGGATGAGAGGGGATTTATATCTCCTGTAGCTTCAAATGCAATGTTTTATTACAAATACAGGCTCGAAGGAACGTATTATGAAGGGGATTACCTGGTAAACAGGATCAAGGTTATTCCAAAAAGGCGCATCGACCCCGTCTTTAGCGGATATATCTATATTATTGAAGATTCATGGCGGATCCATAGCCTTGATCTTACCATTGGCAAGGATGCAAACATCAATTTCATCGACTCTGTAAAGATTGCCAAAAGCATGGTTCCCATCAATGATTCCGTATGGATGCAGCTTACCCAGAAGCTGCAGTTTTATTTTTCCGTAAACTTTTTTGGTAAGCGTTTTGCCGGAAACGGGATGTTTCACTCACAGTTTACCGAATATTTATTAAACAACGAATTCGATCGAAAGTATTTTAGCAATGAAATTGTTAAAGCAAATGAGGATGCCAATAAAAAAAACGCTCTCTACTGGGAAGATAACCGGCCCATTCCACTTACTGCTGAAGAAAGAAGGAATTATTTTAAGGAAGACTCCCTTCAGAAGCTCAGGGGCTCAAAAGAATACCTGGACTCCCTCGACAGGATAAACAATAAAATAAGCTGGGGCGCCATCATTGGCGGATATACTTATTACCGTCGCCATGATAGTACCAGCTACAGTATAGGTTCTCCCATTACCGCCCTGAATTTCAATAGCGTGCAGGGGGTAAACCTCTATCTTTCCACCGCCTTTTCAAAAACATTTTCAAATAAAGACAGGTTAAATCTCAACCAGAATATTTCCTATGGATTTTCTAACTATCGCTGGGGATATAGCCTGGGGGCATCGTATTCGTATAATAAAAACAAGTTTGCAAGTATTCATATAACAGGTGGAATAAAGCCATTTCAATACAATGGTTCAGATCCGATCTCACCTCTGGTAAATACGGCCTATACCCTGCTGGATGGCCATAATTACATGAAGATCTATGAAAAGAGCTGGATAGCCATGAGCCATATATCAGAGCTCACAAATGGCCTGGTAATGCGGGCCGGTTTCGAATATGCAGGCAGGGCCCCACTGGTAAATACTACAAACTATTCGTGGGTTAAAAGCAGTAAAAATCATTTTACGAGCAATGATCCTCAAAATCCTGATAATCCGGGCCAGGCCTTTTCATATAATAAATCGTTCAGCCTGAATATTGCTTTCCGCATCAGGTTTAAGCAGCAGTATATTTCCATACCCGAAAAAACCATCATGGGCTCCAAATACCCTGATTTCATTCTCAGTTATGTTAAGGGGATTCCCGGATTTCTGGGGAGTGATGTCGACTTCGACCTGCTGAGGTTTGGCATTGAGGGAACCCAGAAGCTGGGCCTTTTCGGAAACCTGAAATACCGTGGAACCTATGGAACCTTCCTGAATAATCGAAAGATGGAATTCATGGACTATCAACATTTCAATGGAAACCGGACCATCTTCGGACGCTTCAGACTGAACTCATTTCAACTGCTTGACTATTACAGTCATTCTACAAACAAGAATTATGTAGAAGCCTGTGCCGAGCATCATTTCAATGGTTTTATCTTTAATAAACTACCCCTCATACGGAAAACCAAGTGGAAGGCCGTAGCGGGATTCAGGTATTTTACTTCAGAATTCAGCAATAACTATTTTGAGATCAGTGCCGGAATAGAAAATATCTTTACCCTTTTCAGGATCGACTTTGTTGCAGGCTATGAAGCAGGTAGAAACGTAAGGTCAGGAATTGTGATCGGAATCAAAACCGACAATTAAAAGCCCATTAATTTTGATTATGAATTATCCTCTTTCGTTAAAACTTCAGAGGAGGCACTGGATTATGGATTATGGATTATGGATTATGGATTATGAATTGAATTTAGAAACCAGGAACCAGGAAACCAGAAACCAGTATCCAGTATCCAGTGACCAGCATCCGGCATCTATCTTCTTGTATCAATAAAATTCCTCGCTTTCCTGTTTTCTTCAGGAAAACGGATCTTTTCAATGTTTTCTGCGCTGTCGAAAATGATGGATGGTGCTACACGCAGCTTTGCCCTGAATCTGTCTTTCAGTTCCGCGGCAAAATCATCGCCTGCCTGATTGCTCCCAATCCTGATCAGGATATCGTCGGTGCCAAGCTCATTGGTCGATACCTCAACAATATAATTGTCGATACCGTCAATATTATCCAGGATATCGAATAATGCCGGGGGGTAAAGTGTTGTTCCTTTGAACTTGATCATCTGTTTCTTCCGGCCGATTACAGGCCCGATACGGCTTGTGTTCCTGCCACACTTACAGGGCTCGGTATAGTGATAACAGATGTCTCCTGTTTTGAATCTTAGTAAAGGCATTCCTTCCACTCCCAGGGTGGTGATGGTTACCTCTCCCGGCTCCCCTTCAGCCACTGGCTGATCATTATCATCGAGAAATTCAACAATGATCAATTCAGGATGCTGATGCCCCCCGACGGCAAACTCACATTCGGTAAATGCAGTACTCATTTCGGTGGATGCATAAGAAGAATACAGTTCAATATCCCACTTATCCAGTATTTTTTTACCAAGGGTTGTAAAGCTGAAATCAGGATTTCTCAGGGTTTCGCCTATGCAGATTGCTTTCTTGACACCTGTGTTTCTATAATCAATGTTGTTTGCTTCTGCATATTCGATCAGTTTGAGAAGGAAAGAAGGGACCACTATAAATGCTGTAGGCTTCATTCTGTGGATGGTATCCCATTGGAGCTCGGGCATGCCATTTCCAACCCTGATAATGCCGGCTCCGAGTTTTCTGGCTCCCAGAAAATATGCAAGTCCCGCCATAAACCGACGGTCGATGGTGGTCATGAGCTGGAAAACGTCATTTTCATCGGTTCCCGCACATGAGAGCGAAAGGAATTCATTGTAAGCCAGCCTGTCGAGGTCTTTATCGGTCATGGCAAAGATTACCGGATCGCCCATGGTGCCCGAAGTTGTGATCAGGTCGATGATCTTATTCCGCGGAACGCAGATGAATTCTTCATTGTACCTATGCAGTTCATCCTTGCTTGTTACAGGCAGTGAAGCCAGGTCGTCAATGCCGTTAAGCTTATCAATGTTTACCCCAAAGTTGTTGAAAACGCGTGAATAATAGCTTGAATGTTTACTGATATAGGAAAGCATTTTCTTCAGCTCGGCATCCTGGTATTTTTTGATCTCCTCGCGGGAAAGTGTCTCTAATTGCGGAATATGTTTCATGGTTTTACTCATTGCTGCATTCCTCCATCCTTTCTGTGATCTTATCTTTTTCTGTTTTCGATGCAATCTCTTTTGTGAGCGCTAAGGTATAATATTTCCTTGCGAGCGCATGCTTTCCGGAGGCTTGAAAATATTGCCCAAGGATATCGTAAACGGTATAGAATTCAGGGTTTGAATCGATAAAAACAGAAAGCATTTTTTCCTCGTTTTCCATCGGTTCACCTTTCTTTATGCTTTCCTGTATTGCAGTCAACAGCCTTTTATATAAGCGGAACCGATTGTAATCATTATTCATAAATGCAGTGTCAGCAGGGATCTGCATTTCGCTTATGAATATATCTGAGCGGTCGGCCCTTCCTTCAAGCGACCGGAAAATACTGTCAAGATCGTAGCAAAGATAGGCCCCCATTTGCCAGGGTGCGGTGCTGATCCACAGGCGTAGATTTTCCGGCTCAAAGATGATGGAGTGGTGGGCAATGAGTTGGTTGATGGCTTTTTCATTGCCATTTCCAATGTTCTTATTTCCTTTTCCATGGCGGTTGCGAAGCAGATTGGCAGCATCAAGATAATCAAGGCTTTCATTTTCATCGAGAAGCTCTTTTACCCTTTCGTGCCTGTAAAGGGATGTTTCATTTGCGATGTTTTCAATGTTTAGCTCATCTTGCATGAAATGATCAGCCTGAAAGTGATTGGTGAGGATAACAAAATTGCTGTCCGGATCATAAAGGATGGTTGTGTCGGTCGATTTCTCAATGACTGCGGCTTTATGGTCAAAGGCGGAGCCGATCAGGAAACTTTCGGAAACAAAAGATTTTCTTTCGGATGCGATGGCCATGGCTTCCTCAATGGTGGAAGCATATTGTAAAATCTCTCTTGCGATGATGGATACCGGCGTACGTGCCCCGAAAGGCATGTCGCTTTTGGCAGAGTTGAGAGTAATGCTCAGGCCTTTTTCATTCATTCCTGAAACCACTCCGATCATGCCAGCCCAGGTGATGCTGGCAAATTTATATCCTTTATCCGGGTTCACAAATGCAATGATCTTATGGGTAGCAAAATGATCGCCCACATAAAAATCAAAATTACGTCCGATTAACAAAGTGCTGTCTGCTGATTTCCCATCCCACACCCCAAAGGCAGTACATTCAACCAGGTTCATGTTTTGCAGGGCGTGGCCGATGTCGTGAGCGGCATGGTAGTTTAAGATCCTGTCGTATTTCGGGCCAATGAAGCCATAGTCCTCGGAGGCAAATCCTGAAACACCATAAATCTCCAACAGGTATTCCTCTTTGATATATTCATCAAGATCTTTATTGAACCATGCAATAAAATACTTCAGGAATTTGAGGTAGGATTCGGATGGGATCATGACCTTGATCTGTTCAACAAAAGCCTCTTCCTGAACCTGTACGAGTTCTTTGCACAAGACGCCATTGATTACGCCAAGTTCTACAGGCCCTCCTTCTATATACAATTCCCACAGGCCGTAATCATTCCGATTTAACCAATTGTTATCACAGGTATAGAATCCCGGCTCAACTTCATGCCTTTGGTAAAGCATAGATACCTTCGACAGATCGGTTGGCGGTTCTATATTTGTAACCAGCCTGAAGTAGATCAGAAAGGCAACAATGGCAAGCAAAATTGCCCCGAGTATATACATCCATATCCTACGCTTTTTTTTCTTAGCCATTTGCAATTTTATTAGTCAGGTAATTCAGCCCCACGATTTCTGAGCACGTGATCACGGCGCTTGCCGTTACACCAAGTATCCCGTGCAAATTCATGTTTTGGCCGGTAAAGAAGAGGTTGCTGATCTTTGTCCTGGGAAGTATAATCGATCTCATCGGATCGTGGCAGTCTTTCATGATGCCATAGGCCGATCCCTGGTCGGTTCCGGTATAATCTAAAAATGTGAGGGGGGTGGAGGTGTAATAAGAAACAATTTTTTCGCGAATCCCGGGCAGTCGATTTTCAAGTGCATTGATGGCCTGTTCAGCTTTCATTTGCTTAAACGCTTTGTAATCATCCCCTCGCCTGTTGACCCTGCTACCCTGCCATTTTCGAACTTCATCAAACTTCATATCGGCCAGTACCACGATGGACTCAGCATATTTTTCAGTATTTGAAGTGGCAGGAGTGTAGAAATAGTAATTATCCGGCCACTTATTTTCATCATAACGGGCATCGAGAATGCCGGAAGCATTGTAATGGAAATAATTTTTATTGAGGTAGGGGAAGGAGTTCTTCCTGAGGATGGCATAGAGCGAAAATGTTCCCATTGTATTCTCAAGCAATGAGATCCGCTTGCGGTATACCTTCCTGATCTTGCCTTCATCAATCATTTTAAGGCTTGTGATTGGATGAGCATTTGAAATGAAGTGATCTGCAAAAAATTTCCTTCCATCCTCGAGTATAACAGCTGTCGCCATTTCATTGCTGATCTCAATTTTTTTCACTTTGTGTGACAGGTATACATCGCCCCCGTTTTTTCGGATTCCCTCTACAAGCAGGTCGGCAATTTGCTGGCTGCCATCGATGGGCCGCCAGCTGCTGTTTATAAGTGAATCGCGGGTACACGCATGAATATAGAGTGGTGTTTTGTCGGGCTGCCCCGGATAGAGCGATATGGCGCCTGCAAGTACATTCCTGAGGCGTTCATTGTTTGTGAGCCGCTTAAGATAGCCTGTGGCACATTCCGAAAGTACTTCGGGTTTTAATTTGTAGGTGTCTGCCGGGCCTCCGCTATAGAGCGGGAATTCCTTTACAACTGAACGGATTTTGGCAATGTATTTTTCTAGGTTGGCTTTCTCCTCCGGAAAATACCCTGACAATCGCTCAATAAAGGGATCATAACCCTGGGCCATTTCATATTTCCTGCTGTCGCCCTCAAAACTAAGGGTGTCATAACCCATCTTATCCAGGCGTTTCAAACGCAATTTATCCGTTAACTCAAAGTACTTGAAATATTTATGCAGGTACTGGCCATCGTTCATGCTGCCGATATAGTGCATGCCCGTATCAAAAATGCAGCCTTCACGTGTGAATGTCTGCAGGTTCCCTCCCGGTTTTGAATGTTGTTCAAGCACACAAACCTTCATGCCTTCCTTGCTCAGAATAAAAGCACTCACAAGCCCGCCAAGCCCACTGCCGATCACAAGCACATCGTATTTCATTTTTGTTTTTTATTTAAAATGAAAACAAGGTTGGAGGTCATTTTGGTCTTATCGAGGATCTCTACATCAAGTTCGAGTTCCGAAAATACTTTCATATAATTTTGTTTTGATCTAAAGTACAGCTTCTGCCGTTCATTATAGGTTTGATTGAACCCCAATCGTGTTGAGAAAAACTCTGACAGTCTTGTTCCTGCATGTTTTTTCTTCATATCAGTATCCGCGTCGCGGATGATCATCAAACCACCGGGATTTAATTTATTGGCACATTTACGAATGAGCTCCGATTGTTTTTCCGGGGGCATATAATGCAGGACATCCGCCAGTATGAATGCATCTGAATTTTCCGGTTGATAATTGGAAACATCGGCCTGAATAAAGCTCATCTTCTTATTTTTCAGGGCACAGTTATTGGCCGTATCGATCTTGTCCTTATCGTAATCAATGCCTGTAAACCGGCGTTTGTTGGCCATTAAGTGCAGCATATAGTCCATAAAACCGTAGCCGCAGCCAATATCCGTGATCAATCCTTTTTTTGGCAGGATCTCGTCAAAAAGGGTGTAGTTGTTTTCCATCCTGATCTTCACTTTCATATACCATTCCAGCACCGGCCCTCTGTACAGGTAGTTCCGGATCACTTTTTTACGGAAAAATGAAGGTGTTTCAAACTCAGAACGGATAAGGGCATATTCTTTTTGCATATAATGCCTTACCGACTTTGATGTAGCCAGCAGTGTTTCTTTGATCAGCGGGCTGTCCTGCCTGATTGGGGGCAGTGTGGTCATGCTTACCGGGCTTGTCTTTAGGAATGGTTCCCATTTTGGCATGGCATTTCCTGAGCCATAAGAGATAACAGGTATAATGTCAAGGTTCAGCTCTTTTGCTATTTGAAATGCACCCTGGTGGAATCGCTTGATCTCAAGGTCGTATGATCGGGTTCCCTCCGGGAAAACAAAAATGGAATAACCCTGTTTTGCAATGTCCCTCATTTGTTCCATAATAGGCGCCAATCCACGATCTACAGGCAGGAAATCGGTTGATTTTACAAACCACCCGAAAAAGATGCTTTTTTGTACCCAGTCGTGGGTAAGTAGTATCATTCTTGGATTTTGAAGAATATTTACAACCGTGTCGAGGTGGGATTGGTGATTGCAAATGATGACGGAGGCTTTCTTATGCTTTTCGCCACTGAGGTCCCGGATTCTTTTCCGGATGTTTACAGAACCGAAAACAATGATGCGGCATGCCAGGGACAACATATAGTGAAAGATGCGTTTTTTTCTGGATTTTTTGATGGGGACCAGGTATTTCAGGAACAGACCGGTAATATTCAGGGCTATGACCCCAATCAGGAAGATCAGGAAGGTATTGATGGAAAAGAGAAAGTCTTTGAATGTAACCGGCCATCTGCGTATTCGTCCCTCATGGATAATCAAAAAGCGGAATAAGCGGGGAAGCAGCGTAAAAGTGATGAATATCACGGATAAAATTCCAATGATGGCAGAGGTAGCGATGGATTGAAGGGCAGGGTGTTTTGCAAAAATAAGCACTCCGATTCCCACCAGGGTTGTAATGCCTGAGAGCAGGATGGATGTTTTAAAGGAGTTAAGGTTTTTTCTGCCAAACTGATATTCCTGTATCAGACCGTGCATCAAAAAAATGGCATAATCGATCCCTAACCCGAAAATAAAAGTTGAAACGATGATGTTGAAAATATTAAATCGTATCCCGAGAAGGCCCATAATGCCCAGGGTAAATACCCAGCTTGCAAGGAGGGGTATGAAGGTGATGATGCCCAGTTCTATTCTACCAAAGGAAAGGGTAAGGATAAGAAAAACCACCAGCATTGATACGAAGATCAGGGTGTCGAAATCATCTTTTAAACCTTCCATAAATGAAGTGGTGAGCGACTGGCGGTCGAATACGATCAGGCCATCAATTCCATTGAAGGAATCATAAATTACAGTTTTGTTTTCTTCTTTCACCTTTAGCACAGTGGTGACCATCACCAGGCTGTCTTTTTCAGAGATGTATTCATCCAGGAAGGCCTCTTTCAGGGGGCTTAGGGATTGAAGGTCCGCTTCCCTGTCTAAATTTAGTAATGCATAAAAGTCATTGAATGTATTTTTCCTGAATTTGTATTTCGCTGCTTCCCTTTCAATCGCTTGTTCCACTTCTTCTGCCTTTCCGGCCGACCAATATGAGTTCCAGCTTTCGGTGCGAATTATGCGTTGCTTTGCTGATGGGTAGAAGGGATGAACTGAAATGTATGAATTCACAGATCCCTCGGCCTGCAGTGCATCCACTTTTGCCATCAGGTTTTCATTGGCAGAGAGGGCAGCATCCATGTTTTTGGCAGCAGATACAAGGTAAACAGATTTGAGTTTATAATTTGAGATGCTATCAAGGTAGTTTTCGGCCTCGGTCAGGTCCTCGTTCATGAAATTCATGCTGTCCATATTGCTTTCGAATTTCACTTTTCCGCTTATAAAAATGAATATAAAGAGCAGAATGAAGATCAGCCATACCAGTTTCCCCTTTTTGTCATAGGGAAAAGAGGCAATGCGCTGAACAATGCCGGCAAGCCGCTTGCTATTCGTGTTTATAATTTGTTTTTCCCTAAAAAACTGGGGAAGGATGGTAAGGGTAAACAATGCTGAAGATGATACGCTGAGTGCAGCAAAAAGCCCCAGGTCGCGCATGGCTTCAGATTTCAGGATCATCAGGCAAAGAAATGCAGCTGCAGTTGTTATACTGCTCATGATAATTGGCTTGGAGATATCTTTGATGACAGTCTTTACCGAGCCGGTATGCCGCAGATGGGACAGGAAATGCAGGGCATAATCCACAGATATTCCCAGCATCACGGATCCCAGTCCAAGTGAAATAGCGGAAACTTCTGTTTTTATAAGATATAAAGCTGCAATGGCAAATCCGCCGCCCAGAATAGCCGGGAGAAACAGGAGCAAAAAAACCAGTTTTCTGCGAAAATAGAAACCAATAAACAACACGAGTAAAATCATCGCGATGCTCAGGGTTGTAATAATATCCCTTTTTATTTGTGACGCGTTGCCAATGGATACCGGCATTGACCCGAAATAAAGCATGGAAAGAGCATTGTTGAAATGCATGTCCAGTTTGTTCCGGTAGCCCTCGATGGCAGAAAGAAGCTCCGCGTTTTCAGCCGTTTCTGTTGCCGGGTTTACCGGGATAACAAAAAACAGCAGGTTTCGCCTGTCTTTCGACATAATATATTCATTATACAGGTCGAAGTTCTCGCTGATTTTGAGATTCTCCAGTTTTCGAAGAGCAATAGGGGTAAGGCTGAGGGGGTCTTTCAGAATAAAATCTTTCATCGCAAAGCCTCCCGGGGAAATCAGGGCCTCATAATCCTTTTTTAAACTAAGGGCAATGGCAGAATCGCCCAGCTTTTGTGTGATGCTGTCGTAATCCTCATCCTTCAGAAAGACAGGCAGGTTTTGATAGAGAGCATCATAAATACCTCCAAATGATACCGGCGAAAACCGGCCCTCAATCTCCCTGATATACTTTTTAGCATCTGTTTGTTGAAGCGAATCGATCAGGGCTTCAGCATATGCTATGAGCAGTTTGGGGTC
>CAZASJ010000035.1:0-30701 GCA_964487735.1 uncultured Bacteroidales bacterium
ATGAATTATGGATTATGGATTATCCTCTTTCGTTAAAACTACAGAGGAGACGCTGAATTATGGACTCTCAAACCTACTGCTCTAACTAGTATCCAGTATCCAGAATCCAGTCCCGATTCCCGGTCCCCGGGATCGAGGATCCACGAAAAACAATGAAATCAAAGATTTCTGGTTTTTCGGGATATCCAGCATCCAGAATCCAGCGACCAGCATCCGGTATATAAAAAAAAAGCCCCCTACCGGAGGCTTTTCATATATTTTGATGATGAATGTACTAAAAAAGAATTTGCATCTGCACATAATATACAGCAGCACCTGCAAGGTATCCTGCCAATGCAAGAAGAGAAATTTTCTTCATGTACCAGATAAAATCGATTTTCTCAAGGCCCATGGCAGCAACACCGGCTGCAGAACCAATAATGAGTATACTACCACCTGTTCCGGCGCAATAAGCAAGGAATTGCCAGAAATGACCATCCTGTACGAAGTCGGCGAGGTAGCCTGTCGTTCCAAGCTCAGCTATCGGATACATACCCATAGCACCGGCAACGAGGGGTACGTTATCGACAATTGCAGAAAGAACACCAATAATTAGGTTAATGGCATAGATATTATGCAGATTTTCATCAAGGATCTTTGATAAAACGTCCAGATGTCCCATCGACTGCAAAGCAGCTACGGCTGAAAGGATTCCCAGGAAGAAGAATATTGTTGGAATATCCACTTTTTTCAGAATGGAAATCACCGTTAATTTTCTTCTGTCTTCCAGGGGCTTGTTCCTATGTAGGATTTCGGTGGTAAGCCAGATTACGCCCAGTCCGAATAGCATCCCCATATATGGAGGAAGGTGAGTAACTGTTTTGAATACCGGCACAAATAAAAGTGCTGAAACACCCATGATCAAGAGCAATTTCCTTTCGAAAGCCGTTGTAAATTCATTGGTCTCTCCATTTTCCAGTAAAGGCCTGTTTACATTTCCTTTCAAGGTAAATGTTACAATTACCAGTGGAACAATCATAGTGGCCATAGAGGGCAAAAACACATATGTAATGATGTTTACTGTTGTAACCTGTCCACCGATCCAAAGCATGATGGTAGTCACATCACCGATGGGCGACCAGGCACCTCCGGCATTGGCTGCAAGCACAACCATACTGGCAAAGAACCACCTTGTTTTTTTATCATCTATCAGCTTCCTTAGCAAGGCTACCAATACAATGGTGGTCGTTAAGTTGTCAAGCATGGCTGACATGAAAAAGGTAAGAAAGCTAAGGATCCAGAGCAACTTAACTTTGTTAGTGGTTTTAATGCGATCAGTAATGATCTTAAATCCCTGGTGCTGATCAACAGTTTCCACGATTGTCATTGCACCCAGCAGGAAGAAAAGAATTTCTGCAATTTCCACGAGGTGATGCTCCAGATCGTGCACTACAAAGTGAGAAATGCTGTGAGAGAGTTCAGCGGGGCCTTCCCATAGCCATTTAAACCTTTCACCATCAACAGCAGGGTAAATAAAGGCCATGACATCATGGCTCATTCCCTTCACAGCTTGCCATGAAGGGCTAAGATCCAATCCAAGGATACCGTTGGCACTCAGTGCATACAATCCCCAGAGAATGGTACCAGTCAACAAAGCAGAAGCTGCTTTATCCACTTTAATCGGATGCTCCAGCGCAATGGCGGTATATCCGAGTACAAAGATGACAATCATCAATAAAAACATATCCTAGTAGTTTAAATTTTTATGGCGCAAAAGTAGGAATAATTTAACACCTCATTGCAATTGCCTGTTATTTAGAGACACATTTAAATAAGTTTATTGACAAGGGTGTTTAAAGACACAAAAATCTATATTTTAAACAATTTTGCATTGGATAATAAAAGCCGTTTTTATCAGTTAATATTAACAGCAAACTGTTAACAAAAGGGCACTTTTCAAATCAGGCAGAGTTTAATATCTCTCTACATTTAATGCAAAATTAAACATGATGATCAATAGCATTTTATTACAAGTACAGACTGCGGCAGAAAATGCCGGTGCTGAACCCTCAGAGATCACGATCTCAGTGTATGAACTCGTCCTTAAAGGGGGATGGATCATGGCCATACTAGGCTTATTATCTGTTATTGCGGTGTATATCTTTATTGAACGCTTTTTTACCATTAATAAAGCTTCACGTGAAGACCGCAACTTCATGAATAACATTAAGGACTTTATAAAAAGTGGTAAAGTTGATGCAGCCATGGCTTTATGCAAGAGCAATAAAAGCCCCATTGCCAGGATGATCGAGAAAGGTCTGATGCGCATTGGCAGACCACTCAATGATATCAACGCTGCCATCGAGAATGTGGGAAAACTTGAGGTTTCCCGGCTGGAAAAAAATGTGGCAGGATTGGCCACCATTGCAGGTGCAGCACCCATGCTCGGTTTCCTGGGTACCGTAATTGGTATGATCATTGCATTTTACGATATGTCGATGGCAGGAAATAACATTGACATTGCCCTCTTATCCTCCGGGATCTACCAGGCCATGATCACAACGGTTGGTGGCTTGATCGTAGGTATCCTGGCTTTTGTATGTTACAATATTCTGGTAGCAAGAGTTGAAAAACTGGTATATCTCCTCGAGGCAAGATCAACAGAATTCATGGACCTGCTCAACGAACCTGCAAGCTAAAAAACGGAAGAATGGCTATTCAAACAAGAAATAAAAGAAGAGCAGAATTCAGTATGGCATCTATGTCGGATCTCGTATTCCTGCTATTGATATTTTTTATGCTGACATCCACCCTCGTGGCGCCAAATGCGATAAAATTATTATTGCCGAGCAGCAATAGTAAAACCATGGCAAAGCAAACGGTAACCATCTATATCAACGACAATTATGAGTATTTTGTAAATGAGAACAGGGTAAGTGAATTGCAACTACAGAACAAAATTGACAATAAGATAGCCGGGCAGATCGATGCTTCCGTAATCCTTCGCTCGGATAAGAGCGTACCTGTGCAATATGTGGTAAATGTAATCGATGCTGTAAACAACATCAATACGAAATACAACACAAAACATAAAGTGATCCTGGCTACACAGCCAAAACGATAGTATGAGCGAAAAGAATAACCGGTTCAAGGGTGTTGCAGGAACCATTGGGTTCCACTTACTGGCATTGCTGGCTCTGTTGTACTTTGCTTTATCCACTCCACTTCCCCTGCCGGGAGAAGAAGGTGTTGAGGTAAACCTTGGCAGCAGTGAGCAGGGCATGGGGCATGTGCAGGAGCAATCACCTCCACCTATCCAAACACCCCCACCCGCCCTCCCTCCACCTCAAACTGATCCCGAACCTGAACCGGAAGAGGAACTGATCACTCAGGACACTGAAGAAGCACCTGCCATTGAAGAAGAAGAAATCGAAGATAAAGATGATAAAAAGCAGGAAGAAGAAGTGATCAAAGCTGATGAAACAACTGTTGAAGAAATCGTGCAGGAGACAGAAAAAGAACCTGAGCCTCAGCCCGAACCTCCAAAGGTAAATGAGCGTGCACTGTACAAAGGCAATTCCAATACCGATGGTGATGGCAGCAATGAAGGAATTACGGGACAAGCCGGCGACCAGGGAAAAGAAAATGGAACACCTGATGCGACAAATTATGAAGGCAGTGGCGGACTTGGCGACGAAGGCGTGGGATACGATCTTGGAGGCCGTGGTGCAAAGCATCTTCCTAAACCAGCCTATGATTCTGAGGAACAAGGCAAAGTTGTTGTTGAAATAAAAGTGGACAGAACAGGAAAAGTTGTTTCAGCCATGGCCGGTTTTAAAGGAACAACCATATCCGATCTGCGACTGCGTCGATTGGCCGAAGAAGCTGCTTTAAGGTCGGTTTTTGCCCCCGACCCCAACGCCCCGGATCGTCAGAAAGGAACGATCACCTATAATTTTATCCGATTGAATTAATATTCCACAATTCCACATCCATAATTATCTTTGCGGTATGAATTACCGGGAAACCCTTGACTTTATGTTCAGCCAACTGCCAATGTTCCAACGCATAGGCCCTGCTGCATATAAGGCCGACCTTGGAAATACCATCAAGCTTTGCAAAATATTGGGAAATCCGGAAAACTCATTCCGCTCAGTACATATTGCAGGTACGAACGGCAAAGGCTCTGTATCCCATATGATCGCTTCGGTATTGCAGGAAGCAGGCTATAAAACCGGTCTCTATACCTCACCCCACCTAAAGGATTTCAGGGAAAGGATCAGGATCAATGGAAAAATGATCCCGGAGGGAAATGTGGTTAAATTCATCGCTTCCTATAAAGATGCATTCTGCAAAATCCATTTATCATTCTTCGAAATGACTGTTGGCATGGCCTTTGACTATTTCAGGGAAGAAAAAGTCGATATCGCAATCATAGAAACGGGTATGGGAGGCAGGCTCGACTCAACCAATGTACTCAATCCTTTGCTTTCAGTCATTACCAACATTGGATATGATCATACACAATTCCTTGGTGAAAGCCTGCAGGAAATCGCAGGGGAAAAAGCGGCCATCATAAAAGCCGGCATTCCATCGATCGTGGGCGAAACACAGGAGGATATTAAAAATGTGTTTACCGATAGAGCAAAGAATGTAGGCAGTAAACTAATTTTTGCAGACCAGGAATTCTCTGCAGAATTTGAACCTTCCCTATCCGGCGACTGGCAAAAAAAGAATCTTGTAACGGTTATTGCTGCAATACACAGATTGAAGTCCAAGGGCTTTATTATCAGTGAAGAAAATATTCGGGATGGTATTCAAAAGGTAATCATCAATACAGGCCTAAAAGGCCGATGGCAGATATTAAAAAATACGCCTCTGGCCATATGCGACATCGGACACAACCTCGACGGAATCAGGGAAGTTTTAAAGATGATTGAGAAAACACCGCATAAAAAACTTCATTTTGTATTAGGGCTTGTGGCAGATAAGAATGTGGAGCCTGTGCTCAACATCCTGCCCACATCAGCCACTTATTACTTTTGCAAAGCAGATATCCCCCGGGGGATGAATGCAGTAGACCTGATGAACCTTGCAAAGGAAAAGAACCTCCACGGCCTTGCATATAAATATGTTAAAAAAGCTTATCAGGCTGCCCTGGATCATGCCAATGAAAAGGACCTGGTATTTGTTGGAGGAAGCACTTTTGTGGTAGCGGAAGTTCTATAAACCCGGGACATTGAAGCTTAAAGTGGCTCTTAATGGAATCAGGTTCCTCCCATGGGTCAGATCCACAGTTTCATCATAAATCAACCACCGGATATCATATGTAAAACCTGCACTTTGTCTCCATCCTTGATGATTATTTTAGAGCGGTCAACTTTCTTGACCAACAAACCGTTTACTTTGGTAACCAATAATTTAAATGTAAAGTTCTTATGTACAATGAGTTCTTCCAGACTCAACCCCTGTCCATCAATCACTTCTTTGCGATTATTCAGCAAAATTTCCATTTCATTCCTCCTTTAACAATATCTCCAGAACCAGGTTAGCCTGCATATTGGCCACAATGGCAACCCTTGGAGCCAGGGGTGGTTGTTGGTCGGAAACTTCCGTTTCATTATCCCCTACAATAAGTAGTTTCCCATGTCTTTGTGTTCGGAGAGATTCATTTTTACCAAATCCCGCCAGGCCCTGACCGGAAACAATATACTTATCCGGCATATCGGATAATACAGTCTCAATGATCATCTGCTTCGCGGCATCCGAATCAAAAGCCTCCACGATAACATCACATTGGGAGAACAAATCTTTCACTGAAACGGGCTCTAGCCTGATTACATGGGTTTCAATTTGGATCTTATCATCAATCTTCAGAATATTATCCTTCAAAGCAAGAGCCTTAAACTCTTTTAACTGATTAGAAAAGAAATACTGACGATTCAGGTTGGAATGCTCAACTTTATCAAAGTCAACCAGAATAAGTTTTCCAATACCTGTCCGGGCAAGTGCAATGGCACAATTTGAGCCCAATCCACCACAGCCGGCAATGCCTACAGTCCTGTTTTGCAGCTTCGTCTTTATTTCCTTAATAGTCATATTGCAATGCAAAGATAGGGATTTGAGAAAGATGATCTTATTTTAGCTAAATCTGTTGGTCCTTCTAATTTATACGCCTTCTAAACTATCTGTAAACTCGTATAAGATAAGGCCTTATCAACGACAGACCGATATGCATTCATTTGCATATCAGTTTTTTAGGTGTGATTTTAACAAGGAGGCTGAGAGATAATTAATACTTTTGAAGTTCGTATATTTTAAATAACAAAACAGCGAATATTATGGATATTGCAGAAATGAAAAACGCCCACAAAACGCTTAAGAAGTGGTCGTATGAATGGAAGCCTCTGTACAGGGGCTATACTGATAAAGTACTGTACATCAATATTTCTGATAATGAGATAAAAGAAAAGGCCGTTCCTCCTGAGATGAAGGAAAAATTCATTGGTGGAAAAGGATACGGCTTAAGGCTTCTCTGGGATGGTACCAAACCTGATACCAAATGGAATGATCCTGAGAATGAAATTAATATTTCATCAGGTCCTATAGGAGGTATCACACAATATTCCGGCTCAGGAAAGTCCATTTGTGTTTCTATCTCACCACAAACCAATATCCCCATTGATAGCAATGTCGGTGGATTTTTTGGCCCATTCCTCAAATTCTCAGGCTTTGATGCCATTGAATTGCAGGGAAAAGCAGAAAAAGACATCATGATCTTCATCGATGGTGTGAATCATAGCGTTGAGATCTTTGAGGCACCACTGGAACCTTTAGACAGCCATGATCTCACAGAGGTATTGACTGATATGTTCGCTGTTGACGATAAAGACAAGAAAAACATTGCCATTGTTTCTACCGGGGCAGCCGCCGGCCATTCATTGATCGGAATGCTGAACTTCAGTTTCTACGATCCTAAAAGGAAAAAAGTCAGGCTGAAACAAGCAGGTCGTGGGGGTATCGGAACTGTTTTCCGCGACAAAAAGATAAAGGCCATTGTTTGCCGTATTCCCGGAGTAAAAGGCAACCTGAATGATGTTAAGGACCTACAGTCGATCATGGAGCGTGGAAAGCGTTTCAACAAGGAAATGCGTGAGCTTGATGATGATCAGGCTGAGATGAGGACAAAAGGAACTGCCCACCTCGTTAATATCATGAACGACTACGATCTTCTGCCCACCCATAACTATAAATTCGGAAGCCATCCGGAGGCAGATGAGATCCATGGCGATGTTTGGAAAGCCCGATTTACCCAGGGTATCCCCGATGGATGCTGGATCGGATGCAACATGGCATGTGCAAAAGGGGTTGATGAATACAAGGTACGGACAGGCCCTTATGCAGGACAAACTGTTATTGTAGACGGACCTGAGTACGAAAATGCCGGTGGACTTGGTTCCAATTGCGGAATTTTTAATCCCGATTACATCATCGAAGCAAACTTCTATTGCGATACTTACGGCATTTGCACCATTTCCTGGGGAACATTGCTTGCATTTATCATGGAATGCTATGAAAATGGTATTCTGAATGAAGAGCGTACCGGCGGTCTGAAATTAAACTTCGGAAATGCCGATTCAGCTATGGAATTGCTTCACGCGCTTGCCCGTGGTGAAGGCTTTGGCCTGGTTGCAGGGCTTGGCGTTCGCAAAATGAAAGAAGTGTTTATCGAAAAAGGCTGGGGTGATGCCAACTTCCTGCAGGATATCGGTATGGAAAACAAAGGACTTGAATATTCCGAGTACGTTTCCAAAGAATCATTGGCACAGCAAGGTGGATTCGCAATGACCAATAAAGGGCCTCAGCATGACGAAGCCTGGTTGATCTTTATGGATATGGTAAACAACCAGATCCCCACATTTGAAGATAAAGCTGAAGCTTTGCATTATTTCCCTATGTTCAGGACCTGGTTTGGCCTCGTGGGATTGTGTAAGCTCCCATGGAATGATGTTGAGCCAGAGAACAATGCAGAAACGGATGAGCCGGCAAAAGTTCCCGAGCATGTCGACAATTATGTAACGATATACAGTGCTGTTACCGGCAAACCATTCAGCAAAGAAGAAATGATTAAAATGTCGGAAAGAGTATACAACTTCCAACGCATCTTTAATCTCAGGCGAGGAGGCGGTTTAAGGAAACATGATGCCCAACCATATCGTGCAGCAGGTCCTGTAACAAATGAAGAATACGAATCAAGGGCCGAACGTTACGACAAACAATTGAAGGAAATCATTGGTGTTGATCCTGAAGGAAAAACCACAGATGAGAAAAAAGCGATCCTCCGTACACACAGGGAAGCTCAATATGAAAAGCTTCTTGATGCTGTTTACCTGCGCAGGGGTTGGACCAAAAATGGAGTTCCAACGATTTCACACCTAAAAGAACTGGGTATGGATTTACCTGAATTGATAGAAGTGGTGAAACCACATCAGGAATAAAATAAAAAGGGCCGACTTTCGTCGGCCCTTTTTTGAATCAAACAAAACCAAAAAATAATCTGTAGAACACAGATTAAACCTTAATGCTTATGCTCATGGAGATGCTCTTTTTCTTCCTCCCCAAAATAAGCAGATTCAAACTTTTCAACTGTTGAATATAATTTTTCTATAATCTTCACATCCGTTGTCTGCTTGCTTTTCATTGAAAAAATAAGCATTTCGTGAAGTAAAGTCAATTGGGTAATATATTTTTTAAATGCCTCAGCATCTGCCGGATCTGCAGGTTTTATACGCTGGGTCATGAAATATTGCTCAGCAATTTCCTGGATAAGATTGGCATGATGCTCCTTGGTATCGATCCACCTTACCAGTTGATTGTAATTTATGTTTTCTTCGGCTGACAATGC
The DNA here is from genome assembly GCA_964487735.1 of uncultured Bacteroidales bacterium. Taxonomy (GTDB): domain Bacteria; phylum Bacteroidota; class Bacteroidia; order Bacteroidales; family B18-G4; genus B18-G4. The sequence goes on from CAZASJ010000035.1 coordinate 8,885, forward strand.
CTCAATTTGTATCATTGCTTTCTCTATGGTCATGATGTGTTCTTTGATCAGTTCAATTCTGAGATGATCGGTATAGATGCCACAGGGTACTTCACAATGAGCGTAGGCCTGAATATTTATCAGAGCAGCCAGGATCAAAGTAAGAAAAGCAGTCGTAATTTTTTTCATTTCTTAATGGTATTTATTTTCGTTGGTTGAACATGTAACAGATTTACCGTGTACAATGTTCAATGAGTTTTTAGTATATTTACCACAAGATCAAATTGTAATTATTATAAACGATGAAATTGTCCATAAACGCTTTCGCATGCTGCCTTATAGCAATGATGTTATTTTCCTGCAAATCAATGCAGGAAACCACTGCTACCGAAAAGGAGCCCCCTCCGGTACAGCTTCAATATCAGGAGCGTGAGGAACGCCTGGAAAAACAACAGGAGCGCACAGGGCTTACTTATGAAGAGGTACAGACCATCAATAACTATGGCCAAAGGAAGGCTGAGTTGTATTGCAAAATGGTCGAACTGGAAAAACAGTCCTCCCAGGCATTGAGTGATGTGGCTTCAAGAGATAATAAAGAAGCCATTGTCGCTCTTGATACTCAATTCAGCGAACTTAACCGTGAAATAGACACATATTGCAATACAGATGCTAAGCAAAAATTCCTGCGCCAGATTGTCAAGCAATATACGGTGAACTGCAAATAGGTATTTTTTTCAAAAAAATACCAATCCTTTCTTCAAAAATCAATGCTTTTTATATTTTTGCCTACCGTTATGTTTATTTTTGCATAACGAGATATTACATACAAAATGGATAAAAGAGTAAAACCAAATCGATTCAATGTTCTGCTGAACTATAAACTCTGGCTTTCGTCAATGAGTGGAGAAGGCATCATTTCTGAGGATGTACATACTCTTTTAATCAGTATTCATGAAAAAGGATCGCTAAAGGCGGCCGCCGATGCAAGCGGGATGAGTTATCGGAAGGCCTGGGGCGACATTAAGCAAGCCGAAACCCTGCTTGGCTATGAACTGACAGAAAAGAGCCGTGGTGGAAAAGAAGGCGGACAATCCCTGCTTACCCCCAATGCAATAAAACTGATTGAAGCTTATAAAGCCTTGCAGCAGCGACTGGATGATGCTGTTGAGAAGGCATATGAAGAATTGAAAAGAAATATGGAACGTGATTAATGAGCTGCGAAACATGGGGCTGAATAATAAAATAGCGTTCTTCATCGGTATTGACGATACGGATAATCCTGACAGCCGGGGCACCGGTTTTCATGCCAGGGAACTGGCTCACATCCTTGAAAAAAAGGCTGATGCAGAAGTAATTGGGATTAGCCGACATCAGCTATTTGTAAATCCAAATATAAGATACACATCTCAGAACAGTTCGGCATGTATCCACCTTATAACGGACAATATCGGGATGGTCACAAGCATCTGTGAGGAGTATCTTAAAACAGAAAGTGCTGAAGGGTCGGATGCAGGCTTATGCATTGTTCCCTCCGTTGATGTTAATCAGAAGATCAAATCCTGGGGGCTAAAAGCAAAAGACACCGTGCTGAACATGGATGAAGCATACAAACTTGCAACTTCTTCCAATGTTTACCTGCAAGGCTTTACAGGAAACCATGAAGGGATTATCGGGTCCCTGGCTGCTGTTGGACTCAGGGCCGGTGGCAACGACGGCAGATATATCTGGCGAAAAGGCAAAAAGGAGCTTCGGGAAGTGGAAGCAGGAATATTCCTTATCAAGGATTTAATTAAAGAACTGGAATTGGATGCTATTCAAACGCTGGAAGGAACTAAACCCGATATGCGGGATACTATAATTGTTAATGACTGGGTGCGCCCGTTATTAAAAAACCATCAGGCAGTATTGATTGCCGAAAAAAATGAAAACGACCATGAACATGAATGGAAACTTACAACAAAAGAAATCATACGCAGGATCTCATAGCGGCAGTGGGGCACTCGTCCTGGAATTGTTTTATCTGATGCTGGCAGGTGCTTTTGCCACTTTTTTGCATCATAAACTAAGGGTTCCACTCAATCTTCCCGGCCATCATGGACTGGAGTTTATGGCCATCTTCACATTTATCAGAATGAGTTCAGGAATGAGGTATGCCGCCAGCATCGCTATGATAGGAACCGGAATCGTATTACTGATGCCCGGGTTTGGAGCTGCATCTCCCTTGCACAGCATAGGCTATCTTCTGCCAGGCATTGTGCTTGATCTGCTTTATGGAATCAGTAAAAACTGGACAAAAAACATATTGCATATCACACTCATCGCTGGGATTGCCTATATGAGTATCCCCCTCAGCAGACTTATTCTTTTTATTGTTTCAGGGTATCCAAACATGGCATTTATCAAGTTTGGGCCAGCCTATACAATTATGAGTTTTTTCTTCTTTGGAATGCTGGGTGGCATGCTGGGTTTTGGCTTAAACAGTATTAAACAATCCATAAATAAAAAACCAAAAACAAATTAGAGAAATGAAAGTGAACGTAATTCTAAGCATGCTTTCTCTGAGCTTGCTATCCACAGCAATCCTGCTTACTGCTTGTAAAAAAAATGAGGATGATCCCGTAATCCCTCCCAGCATTATGCTGGTAAGTGAAGCCGGATATATCAGCACAGATGTAAGTGTGGCAGCCGGTGAAAATATTAAAGTAAAGGTATCCATGCAAAAAGGTGACCTGAACATGACCAATTTCCTTATTGATGTATATACCAACGACACACAGACCTATTTTGATACTGGTATGAACACCGATTTCCTGGTATGGGAAGGGATTTTCATTAAAACCCTCGCAGACGTCGAAGAATGGAAGTTCATTGTTCGCGACAGCGAAGGGAATGCAGCATCAACATCCATTATGATAAGCCTGGATACCAGCACACAGTATCCATCGCTCATACATTACAGCCCTGTAGATTTTGGAGCACAGGCCAATCAGCAGCTCGGTGGTTGTTATAACCTCATCGACAGCAGTATGTACTTCCATGGAGATGTTGCACTCGATACAAGCCTGCAAGCAGGAATAGATATGCTATGTTATTATGACGACATAGATAAAAATACCATCGCCTCATCAGGTGCAAATATTGAAGAAGGGATATTCCCGGTAAATCCATCAAGCTGGACCATCACCAATGAAACCCGGTATTTTGAAACTTCACTTAGTGTTGATGACTTCAATAATGCTGTAAATGACAGTATAATTATCGCAAATTATGATGAAGGGGAAGCCAAAAGAAAAGCGAAGAAACTTCAGGCCGACAATATCTATACCTTCCGCACACAAAGTGGAAAACTTGGGATCTTCAAGGTAAATTCTGTAAACGGAACAAACGAAGGCAGCATCAACATCAGTTTGAAAATACAGCCATAAATGGGTTCAATAAAACGATATTTTCTACTCCTTCTGACCGGACTGTTAATCAGTCATTCTGCTTTTGCAGACGGAGAGGTATTGTTAAGAGGAATCGTAAGGGATGCCTATGATAAAAATTTAGTCGAGAATGCACATGTTGTAATAAACGAATTGCATATAGGCACCATTACCAACAGGAAAGGAGTTTTCACTTTTGGGAAACTCCCTCCCGGTTCCTATGAGATCATCATCTCCCATATAGGGTATTATGAGCAAAAACACACAGTAACACTCGACTCAACATGGAATGAAGAATACATATTTATTGTTCCTAAAATCGTAGAGATCGACCCTGTGACCATCACCGCCACCCTTAACGAGCGCAAATTGTCAAAATTTCCCGGCAGGCTTGCAGTCATAGGAAGCAAACAGGTTGAACTTCTTCCTGCACAAAATACCGACGACCTCTTATTGGGCATAGCCAATGTGCATGTCAACAGGCCCTGGGGGATTTTTACCAAAGGTGCCAGTGTCACCATGCGAGGATTACCGGGGTCCTCCCGAACCCTTATTATGCTTGATGGTGTACCTATGAATAAGGTAGCAGGCGGCACGGTGAACTGGAATTTCATTGAACCTTCCGATATTGATAATATTGAAGTGGTGAAAGGCCCCAATTCTGCCTTATATGGAAACAACGCAATGGGAGGCGTGATCAGTATTACCACAAAGCGCCCCCAACAGGCACTTGAGGGAAAAGTAAGGACCTTCGGAGGATCTATGGGTACATTTGGCGGTTCATTTAATTTGGGAGGGCTGGATCTCTATAAAGGAAAAGGCTTATACTGGAATGCCAAAGGCTTTCTGCGAAAAGGAGACGGATACATCATTGAACCTGAAGAAACAAGAACATCTACGGATTCAAAAGTTGGTTTGGATGAATACAGTTTAGGTCTGATGGGAGGGTATCGATTCGATACAGCCAGCACACTGGATCTTGAATACCGATATTATGACGGCACTTTTGGTACAGGGACCAAGGTCTATACTGATGATGGGGCCTATGACCAATACCGCAGTCACCTGGTATTGGGAAGCTACAATGCCATTCATGGGAAATATAAGCTGAACGCCAGGCTATATTACCAGTTGGAAAACTACCATAAACAAAGTGAGAGCCTGAGCAGTAGTTCCGGTAAATACAAACTGTCGGATACGTATTCGAAGAAACATGACAATGGTTTATGGATAAATGTATCCAGGGCATTCTTCAAAAATCACCTTTTCACAGCAGGCCTGGAATTCAAGATGGGCGACCTGGACGCAGAAGAATTGTATCGCACATCAACCGATGAAGTTTATTATGGCGGGAATATGAACCTTGGAGGAATATTCCTGCAGGATGAGTTCAGCATAGGAAGGAAGCTTTCCTTTATTGCCGGATTGAGGTTTGACTACGCAAATTTCCAAAATGGTTTCCAAAATGTAGAAAATCCAACAAGCAATACCGGTTTCATTGAAAATACCAGTAACGAATTTCAGGATGATTCATGGACAAAATTAAGCCCTAAGCTGGCCATTCAGTACCAACTGAATAAAAGAGTAAGCATGTATGTATCCGCTGCTACAGGATTCATGCCACCCAAGATAGATGACATGAGTAAGTCGGGAAAAATATCGAAAGGATTCAAGCTGGCGAACCCTTCACTAAAACCTGAAAGCCTGACCAATTATGAACTGGGTGCTACCTGGATGGCTGCCGAAACCTTCTCTATTGAACCTTCAATATATTATTCACTCGGACAGGACTTTCAATATTTTGTAGCCACCGGAGATTCTGTCGACACAGGAGGAACTGATCTGAAACCCGTGCTCCAAAGACAAAATGTTACGGAAGTTGAAATATTTGGAGGAGAAGTAACTGCCAGATGGGAGGTGTTCACCAACATTGTAATTACCGCAAACTACTCAATGAATAACTCACGGATTATTAAATTCAATGATCCTAAGAATGAGAACAAAAACTTAACAGGCAAGGCTCTTATCGAGGTTCCGCTCTATGAAGCATATGCTTCTGTAAGCTGGAGAAACAGGATCGTGAACTTCATTGTCGACTGGCGTTACACCGCCAAAGAATGGTATGACGATGAGAATACACAATATGTTGAACCCTATAATTTAATTGGGCTGAAGTTGACAAAGACCCTGAAGCAAAGGATTGGTTTCAGTTTAAGCGTACAGAATATCTTAGACAATGTGACCATCGACCGAAAGGGCATGCTAAGCCCGGGACGATTCATCATCGGGGAAATATTCTTTGAAATTTAACGAAGGGGATTAGCGCCTGAGCTCGAAATTTTCACCCAGATACACTTTTCTTACATGCTCATCATCAGCAAGTTCCTGGGCATTTCCGGCTTTCAGAATGCTTCCTTCGAAAAGAAGGTATGCCCTATCGGTGATATTGAGGGTTTCATGAACATTATGATCGGTGATCAGTACCCCTATGTTCTTTTCTTTAAGTTTGGAGACAATGGTCTGAATATCTTCAACGGCAATAGGGTCAACACCGGCAAAAGGTTCGTCAAGCAAAATAAAATGAGGATCCACGGCCAGAGCCCTGGCAATCTCGCACCTCCTCCTTTCTCCACCGGAAAGTTGTATCCCAAAACTCTTCCTCACATGGACTAAACCAAACTCTTCGATGAGGGATTCGAGCCGGTCCTTCTGTTCTGCCTTAGAAAATTTGGTGAATTGCAAAACGGCCCTGATATTATCTTCTACACTTAACCTTCTGAATACCGAAGCTTCCTGGGCAAGATAACCAATGCCAGCCTGTGCACGCTTATACATAGGATAGTGGGTGATATCCGTATCATCCAGAAATACTTTACCTGAGAATGGTTTGATCAATCCCACTATCATGTAGAAGGAGGTTGTTTTGCCGGCTCCGTTTGGACCAAGCAGACCCACAATCTCACCCTGATTTACATGGAAGGAAACATCACGGACCACCGTTCTCTTTCCATATTTTTTTATAAGGTTCTCGGTTCTTAAAAGCATATATACACCAAAATTAATTAAAAAGAGACTGCTGCTGATATAAAAACGCCAAAATTCCTCGAATTGTATATACCCGTATCAGATAGTCGCCAGATCGCATCGACCCTGATGAATTTAAAAATATTCTCAATTCCCACACCTGCCTCAAAATAGGGGGATGTCATCGCTTCAACCTGCTTGACGGGAAAATTTGAATAGGATTGATTTTCTTTCGATAGTGTTCCCCATAATGCTCTTCCATGAATCACGCTGCGCCATTTAAGTTTGCGCATTAATGGTATATGATTCAGGAAAAAGCCATCAAAATGATGCGTATAGTAGAGGCTCACATATTCGTCCTGTATAAACTCATAGTAGTTCATCAGGTTGTAGGCATATTCATCAAACAGGAAGGTTTCATTTGAAGGCTGGATCTTTAACAACGGATATGGAAGCGTTCCCCAAATTTTGCCAACCTCAAAAATATACTTCGACCAGCCGATCGACATTACATTGAACCATTGTTTAATTTGGAATTGCAGTTTATGGTATTCATATTCACTCAGGAAAACATTCGGGACTCCATAAGCATACTGCAGCTCAAATATGGGATATTTGGTTCCAATAGTAATCCTGGTGAACTCACCCAGGATATACCTTTCTTTATGTGCCCAACGGGTTTTTACACTCACTTCGGTGGAAATGATATTATCCTCGATCACGGTAACGCCCTCTTCAGGGTATACCTCAAAGCGGGTATCTCCTACCGGGAATAATTTTCTGTGCGAAAAAGTAAATGTATTTGAAAATCCTTGCAGCCATTCATGTTCATAAGAGATCGTATAGCGCTCGAGCATGGATAGTTTATTTGCCGGATTTCGTCTGAAAAAGACAGCAAAAATACTTTCCTGGCTGAAAGCATCCTGACTCTGGCCCAGCTGGACCATATCAAAAAGATAGGATCCGCTTAAAGCACGTCGTGGATTCTTATTGATCATATAAAGAAATCCAAGACCATATTTCATTCGTTGGTCTTTTGTTCCATATGCAGCATGCCCTTCCAGCATCAACTTCGTGCTGAACTGATTGCTTGTTTGCCCACCAAACCTGAACCTGGTGCCTTCAATGGCATTGAAACTTACAAGTTTATAATAAGGGCCCAATTCGAAATTTCCCCATATATAATAACCATTGACGAGCATATAGCCCAAATCCATATACGTCTCGAAAAGAGGGACACCCTTGATCGAATCGATCATCTCGTAAATACCATTCTCCCTTTTTGTAAGGCTGTCGTGACGTGCTATCTCCCAGAAAAGATCATCTTTTTCCATTGCATCATCCTCAACCACCACAATTACAGGACTTTTATAAAAATCATCGTCACGGGCTTTATCAAAAACAAAATTTCTGGATGAGGTTGTCTTGTGACCATACACACCTATGGTCCGGGATTTCTTTGTAAAGTTGAAATCACCCATCAGATAATCCTTGGTCAACATCCAGTATTTTCCATCCACTAATTTGTATTCCTGCCTGATCATGCTTGCACTCACGAAATTCAGGTTCAGGTCGCGGGCCATCTCCATTTCCACCTTTTTCACTGCAAAGGTGGTATCATGGATCCAAAAGGTCCCCGAAAAAGTAAGTTCCTGCTTACGACGGGGCTTGAACATCAACTGGTAGCACCACTGCTGATCAATAAACATGCTATCCACCAGATAATACTTGTAAAATGACAGCCCGAAATTAGCTACGGGTGATACAAAGTTCTTCTGGAATAAGGTGATGTAGTTGTCATAGATATTCACATTGGAATTCAGGTCGCCCAGAAATTGCGTAATGCTTTCATTCTCTACACCGGACAATTTCGAAGCTTTTATAATCTCGATACGCTCCTTAGGGCTCTTCCTGTAGTATATTTCTGACATCGTTTCAGATAAAAATATCGGCAGGTATGCCTTCCCGTTCAGGGTAGACGTATCCATATAATCAAAAATAAACTCGAAAGGTTTGATCAATTTCCTCTCCTGAAGCTTTTCAGTGATATTATTTGCATCAAACTGCACCTTGCTATACACTTCGTATTCGTATGCTTCAAATTCCTTTTTGTTATTGTTTTCCTTGTTTTCTATCACTTTTCTCAGGAGTACTTCTGCGGGGTTTTCACCTGGAAGGATCACCACCTCATTTAGCATGATCTCATCAGGATCCATAATGAAATCAATTTGCTGAAATTTACCGGGGCTAACTATTTGGGAGCTGGGAATATAGCCAACATAAGAAGCAGTAAGCGAATCGCCCGGGCTAAATGTTTCTATGGCATATTCACCCTCAAAATCGGAGGTTGCACCAATTGTAGTACCGGCAAAATATACATTAACAAATGGAATGGGTTCTCCGTTTATAGAACTGGTGATTGTTCCCATGATTTTTGTGATCTGGGCATGAGATAGACTGACAAGCACAAAGGCAATAAGGAAAAATAAAATGAAACGGAGGTTTATTCTTATCTTCATTTCCCGGATTTGGCCAGTTTAGAAGCCATGTCAGTTTAATTGATTATGCGGATTGAAGTTCATCCCAGAACTCCAATGCCCTTCGTGTATGGGGAATAACAATGGTTCCTCCAACAAGGTTGGCAATGCCAAAGATTTCCATGATCTCATCAGACTTAACTCCCAATTCGTGGCATTGTTGCAGGTGGTATTTGATACAATCGTCACACCTGAGTACCATGGAAGCCACCAATCCAAGCATTTCCTTGGTCCTGGTATCAAGTGCCCCTTCCATATAGGTATTGGTGTCGAGATTGAAAATTCTCTTAATTATTTTATTGTTTTCGGCCGACAGCAAACGCTCATTCATCATCTGCCTGTACGCATTATATTCATTTACTGATTTGCTCATACAATAAGATTTTATCAGATGATCCCTTCCTTTAGAATATCGTGCATGTGCACGATCCCTGCATACTTCCCTTCTTTTAACACAGGTAATTGAGTGATCTTATTTTCACGCATCAGTTCCAGCGCATTTACGACCAGTTCGTTTTCATCAATTGATTTGGGCCCTTTTGTCATGATATCCACAGCAGTAAGACGTCCGAAATCGGTATTTTGTTCAAGCATCCTCCGAAGGTCGCCATCGGTAATGATCCCCAGCAGGTCATTCCCTTCTACAACAGCAGCTGCACCCAGGCGTTTTGATGAGATCTCCATAATCACGGTTTTCAGATCGGCCTGTGGACGAACAATGGGTTTCTCATTGTTAATGTATATATCCGAGACTTTAAGATACATCCTTTTCCCCAGTGAACCGCCAGGATGAAAGCGTGCAAAATCCTCTGCTGTAAATCCCCGGCAGGACAACAATGCCATGGCCAGGGCATCTCCCATAACCAGTTGCGCTGTTGTGCTTGCCGTCGGGGCCAGGTTGTTCGGACAGGCTTCCATTAACACCGTGGTATCGAGGATATGGTCGGCCTGTTTTGCAAGATAAGAGGTGATATTCCCTACCAGAGCGATCAAGAGGTTTTTCCTTTGTTTCAACAGCGGAACAAGCACTTTTATCTCCGGTGTTTCCCCACTCTTCGACAGGCAGATGATAATATCATCTTCCCGGATAATGCCAAGATCGCCATGAACAGCATCTGCAGCATGCATGAATACAGCCGGTGTACCGGTAGAATTCAGGGTGGACACGATCTTGGTGGCAATGTTTGCACTCTTTCCTATTCCTGTGATGATCACCCTGCCGGAAGTGGCAAAGATCTTTTCTACGCAAGAAACAAAATCATTATTTATTGCCGACTTCAGGCCTGCTATGGCAGTTAGCTCATTATCAATGGTTGATAACGCTATTTCCCTGATCTCTTTTTGTGATTTTATTAACACTTTTTGTATTTTTTTTATTTTAAAAGACAACTTTTATGCTTATATTTGTTTTAACGGGAATAACTATTAAAACTTAATCAAGAATGAAGAACGACGCTAGTTTAATTATAACGTTAATTATTCCTGATAATTTTTCACTCTGGCCCTACAAAGATATTGATTTTTAAGTTTTGAGGAATATGGCTGAGACTATGGAAAACTCCTTACACAGTTTATTGAAGAAAATATTCGGTTTCGATAGCTTTAAAGGAAATCAGGAAGAAATTATTGAAAACGTTCTTAGCGGGAAGGATACTTTTGTTATAATGCCCACAGGAGGTGGTAAATCAATGTGTTACCAACTGCCTGCACTGATCAAAGATGGGACTGCCATCATCATATCCCCCCTGATTGCGTTAATGAAAAACCAGGTTGATACTATTCGGAACTTTGGTACGGATGAAGGCATTGCACATGTCATGAATTCCTCCCTTTCCAAAGCTGAGCTAAATCAGGTAAAGGCCGATCTTATCAGCGAAAAGACCAAATTGCTGTATGTTGCACCGGAATCACTCACAAAGGAAGAGAATATAGAATTCCTGAAGAGCATCAACATATCATTTTATGCCATTGATGAGGCCCATTGCATTTCAGAATGGGGACATGATTTCAGGCCTGAATACAGAAGGCTTCGCCCCATCATTAATATCATCGGGCAAAAGGTCCCTGTAATGGCGCTTACGGCAACTGCTACTCCCAAAGTACAGCATGACATACAAAAGAACCTGGAGATACTGGATGCTGCCTTGTTTATGTCGTCTTTCGACAGGGCAAATCTTTATTATGAGATCAGGCCCAAGGGTAAGGATGTAATACGCGACATCATAAAGTACATAAAAAACCACATGGGCAAATCCGGGATCGTTTACTGCCTCAGCCGAAAAAAGGTTGAAGAACTTGCGGATGCTTTCCAGGTGAATGGCATCAAAGCCCTTCCATACCATGCCGGACTGGATTCCATTACCCGAAAGACCAATCAGGATAAGTTCCTTATGGAGGAAGTGGATGTGATCGTAGCAACGATCGCATTCGGAATGGGTATTGACAAGCCGGATGTCCGTTTTGTGATCCATCACGATATTCCAAAAAGCATTGAAAGTTATTATCAGGAAACAGGACGTGCGGGGCGCGATGACGGAGAAGGCAATTGCATTGCATTCTACAGCTACGATGACATCATCAAGCTTGAGAAATTCATGAAAGGGAAACCTGTTGCCGAACAGGAGATCGCCAAGGAACTTTTACAGGAAACGGTTTCCTATGCCGAATCAGCCATGTGCAGACATAAATTGCTCCTGCATTATTTCGGGGAATCCTATACAAAAGAAAATTGTGGTGCCTGCGATAACTGCCTTCACCCTAAAAAGAAATCGGAGGCCAGCCCTGATATTACAACTGTATTGGAAGCAGTCGTTTCCATGAACCAACTCTTTAAATCCAAACACATTGTCAATGTACTGATCGGCAAGAACACCGCAGCTGTAAAATCATATAAGCACAAAGATTTGGAAATTTTTGGCAAAGGTGCCGACAAAGAAGAAAAATACTGGAATGCCGTGATCAAGCAAGCCCTGATTAGAAAATTCCTGGTGAAGGATATCGATAATTATGGATTGTTAAAGATCAGCAAAGAAGGAGAGGAATTCATTAAGAAGCCTTATTCCATCATGCTGGCACAGGACCATGATTTTGAAAATGAGGAAGATGAAGCCTATATTGCCAGTCATAAGACGGGCACGGCTGATATGACCTTGTTCACTATGCTGAAAGACCTTCGAAAGGCAATCTCAAAACGCGAAAACCTTCCACCCTTTGTTATTTTCCAGGATCCTTCCCTGGAAGACATGGCTATTCAGTATCCTATTAAGGAGGAGGAACTTCAGCATATTACAGGCGTGGGAGCCGGAAAAGCAAATAAATACGGAAAACCATTTCTTGAACTCATAGAACAATATGTTGAGGAAAACGACATTATGCGTCCGATGGACATGGTTGTTAAATCGGTGGTGAATAAATCCGGATTGAAAGTATATATCATTAAGAATATAGACCGAAAGATCTCCCTGGATGATCTTGCTAATGCACAAAACCTCAGCCTGAGCGAGATGCTTGATGAGATTGAGCGCATTGTTGCTTCGGGAACCAAAATTGACATCAATTACTATATCAACGAGCATATTGATGAATACCATCAGGAAGATATCTATGAATACTTTAGTGAAGCCACCTCCGATTCGATAGAAGATGCCCTGGAGGAACTTGGTGAAGAGGAATTCACTGAGGAAGAAATTCGCCTGATGAGAATAAAGTTCATGTCTGACGTTGCAAATTGATCCATCCTTCCTACATGAAAAAACTATTTTTTATTTTCTTCAGCATCCTTCTCTTATCATCATGCTATAATATCCATGATGAATCTCAGAATATAAAACCCGATGACCTTATAGACCAGGATAAGATCGTGCTTGTGCTTGTTGATGTGGAGCTGGCTGAATCGGCCCTAAGGCAAAAACAAAATTTTGGACATGAGATCACAAATGAAAAAGAAGCATATTATGCCAGCATCTTCAAAAAACATGAGGTAAGCCGGGAGCAATTCAACAGGAGCATGAAGTATTACGAGACTGACCTGGATGCAATGGATGAAATTTATGAAGATGTGATCACTCAGCTTAGTTTACTGGAAAGTGAAGTTCAGATGGAAGAAAACTAAAATCAGGATACATCATCCCGGGCTGGTTAATTCTTTTTATAGGTACAAGTGCAATTTTCCTGATACCCTGAAATAGTAAGCATATAATTCCATGCTATGCTCTCGTCATTTTTGTATATTCCATTTCCCTCAACTGTCCATCCTTCACTATTTTTTTGTTTGTAAACAACAATGGAAGATGAGGTAACAATGGCTGTATCCGGTTCTATGTTATTTGAAAAAGCAAAATTAACCAGGAGAACCTGAGCGGTATTGGAAGGATCTTTGCGAATGCTTACTAAATATTTCCCTTTGCCGCAAATTTCATTATTTACATTCCACTGCCCTATATATTTATCTCGTACATCAGGAACCGGTGATGGATTGTTGTCGTCAGTTGTAGAACAAGCTCCCGTAAGAAGAAGCAAGAATGACAACAGTATCAGGTAAAAGGATCTTTTCATAACATTCATAATATTACCTCCTTGCTGGTTGTCCCCTGAACAGGAACACGATAAAAATAAATACACTAAAAGCAATGGTTGTAATTACCTGCACATCGATAGGTGTTGTGATCAGGTCACCACCAAGCCATCCCATCTGAATACACAGGTATTTTAGCAAATAATATACTGCTTTGCAAAACAGGATGCTGAGAAGCATTGCAAGCAATGAGATCTTTGTTTTATCGAAGAGATACCAGAATAATCCAACATTCAGCAAGAGTTCGAAAGCCATCAGGCTGGTTTTGGTAAGGCTGGGATGCACTCCGAAATAGTAAGAGACAAAAGGAAGTAAAATGGCAAGCAACCATCCGTTCCACCTGGGAGTAAAGGCGATAGCAAAGATCACCATCATCCTCATTGGGTCAAGAATATAAATTGGATAACCCACAAGCCGGGAAATATCGCTAAGGAAGTAAATAAACAATACTGCAAGAATATCCAACAAAATGCTGCCGGATATTTTCAAGGTAACGTGGGTTTTCATAGTGTAAAGTTACAGATAAAAACCTCTTTAAAAAACACTAATCAAGTAAAATTATTTTGCTCAGATTTTCGTGCTGTCCATTGCGAATAAGCCTGACAAAATATGTGCCGCCAGGAAGCCGGTTCAGATTGGCAGTAAGGATATGGCTGCCGGGAGCATAGTGCTGTTGTATGCTCTGATGAACCAATGCACCCAAAAGGTTAAAAACCTCAATTTGATATGCAGCTGATTCAGCAACTTCCAACTTCACATTAAATATATCTGTAGTAGGATTAGGGTAAATCAGTAGTGAATTTATTTTCTCTGAAATTTCATCATCAATGCCAACCAATATTCCTCCGGCGGCAGTGATCACTGAATTCAGGTTAGACTGTGTTGGCTCCCAAATATAATGTTCCAGAATAAGCCTGTCGGGAGAAATGAGTATCACAGAGGGGGTTGATACCACCATATAATTATTATGGACTAAATTTCCTCCACCCTGACTTCCGCTAACAGATGGATGGGTAACATTGTAAACTGAATCGAAATAAGCTACACCCGCATTGTCATCACCCCAGCAAATACTCAAAAAGAATACATTGCCTTCATTTTCTCCAAAATCCTTATAGGAAGCTTCAATATCAGGAGCATACAATGCACAGGGCCCGCAAGAAGTAGAGAAAAAGTCAATTACAACAAAATTTCCGGCATCCAGAATTGGGAATAGTTCAATGGTCTCCCCATGAATGTCTTTCACTGAAAAGTTTATGGCTGTATCGATCTGTACCTGTCCATAAGCAATATTAAAAGTAAAGAGTAGAACAATGAGATATGTAAATTTTTTCATGCCGCTTGGATTTTAATTCACAATATTATTCACATACAACAATAAGAAGCCAATTATAGTTCACTAAAAACATTCTCTGCCAGTCGGCTGGCTCCGATCCTGAAGAGGTCATTGCTAAGCCAATCCTCTCCAAGAACTTCCTTAGCAAGTACATAATATTGCAAGGCCGTTTCAGTATCGGCGATACCTCCGGCAGCTTTTATTCCAATTTTTTTGCCACTCATACTGTGGTATTCTTTTATGGTATCCAACATCACAAGGAAAGCTTCCGTTGTGGCAGCAGGCTGGATCTTTCCTGTGGATGTTTTAATAAAGTCTGCTCCTGAAAGGATGGCGATCTCACTGGCCTTGCGAATGTTCTGAATTGATCCCAGTTCACCGGTTTCCAGTATTACCTTCAGATGGATATCTCCGCAAGCCGCTTTTACAGCCCTTATTTCATCAGCGACCTCCTTATGTTTTCCTTCAAGGAATTTCCCGCGACTGATCACCATGTCGATCTCGTCGGCACCTTCCAGAATGGTATAGGATACTTCCATTAGCTTAACTGAAAGTGGACTTTGACCGGAAGGGAAAGCTGTAGCTACACAAGCGGTTTTGATCCCGGAATTTTCAAGTTCCTTTTTCACCAGAGATGCAAAGGGCGGATATACACATACAGCCGCAACATCCGGCAGAGCCGGTTTTCTTATTGAAAAGCTTTTTGCCTGAGTGCAAAGATCTCTTACCCTTGCGTCAGTATCGGTGGCTTCCAGGGTAGTCAGATCAATGGCTGATAAAATAAATGAAAGCGCCTTTTGACGTTCCTCTCCACTCAGCAGGCTTTCGAGGTATCCTGAGATCCTGCTGTTTATTTCCGACTGTGTATAAGTATATGCGTTAAAATCATTCATATGAAGACAATAAAATTCTTTTCAAAGATAAGAAAGAAAGCTTATTTGCTGTTCAGGTCTATTCGAAGGGAAAACACATTGGAATAGAAATAAGAATCACCGATATTGGTTAGGGCGTAATCAATGGAGATCATTTTCTTGATCTTCACCCCTACTCCGAAGTTGGGCTCAACGCTAAATGATTTTTTATCACCAAAATCAGTTATTTGTTGAATGTTTCTGATTCCTCCGCGAATGTAAACAATGTCTTTAAACCCAAATTCAACACCAAGTTTAGGATCAATACTAATAAAGTTTGACTTAATGATGGTATTTCTTTTTCCATCGAAGGTCATGTCCAGGTCAAGGGCAACCAGAGATGAGAAATTCTTGGATATCTGAAAATAACGGCCTGCACCCAGGTTGAGGCGTGGCAATGTGATCTCAAGAGAGTTGTCGGGAATATCATTCCCGGTGGCTTCAAATACCTCCTGCATATCCTCCGAAACATCAAAGCTCCATGCATTGAAGGTGCTTGTAATATCACGTCCCATGGCACCAAAGCGCCACTTGCCTGTTTGATACTGTACACCAACATCAAGCCCGAACCCATAGGCTTTTGCAAAACTTCCGATCTGCCTGTAGATCAATTTCACATTAGCCCCATAGCTAAGGCCCCTGATTTTGCTTTTCCGGGCATATGAAAACATAATGGCATAATCAGCTGCTGAAAACTTGGTAATCCTGTTATAGTTAATATTTCCCTGGTTGTCGTAGAGGTTGATGGTGTTTGGAATGTCGTCGATGCCCATCCGGATAACTGAAATGCCTATGGTAGCGGTTGTATCCAATCTCATTGAGAAACCAGCATAATCGTATTTAGCAATCCCTGCAAAATATTCGTTGTGCATCAGGCCGATCTGCATATCGGAGCTCTGCAAGGCCAGTCCGGCCGGGTTCCAGTAAGCTGATGTTATATCATTGCTGATACCAGTCTGAGCATTTGCCATACCCAAAGAACGGGCACCGACACCAATAGCAAGAAACTCATTGCTATACTTGGGTGCCTGGGCCATCAGGCTCAGGGTAAGACTAAAAAATGCGATGAAAACCAGTGTTCTTTTCATTGATCCGGAAAAGGTTTATCCATAAACGTAAATTCTGTAGAAATATTATTGATGAGAAATCAAAAACAAAGAAACAATTTTCCATTTAATTATACTTCCTTAAACTTATAAAAAGCTGCCGTTAACTTATCGGGATAAATTTTAAGCTCATTTTGCCTTATCTTTGCAAATAAGGAAAATTCTTAATTTGACTATCCCCGTGGAAAACCACGAGGAATTATTTGATTAAATATCAACGTCATGAAAAAGACCCTCACCTACTTACTCATCTTCGGAATCCTGTTTATCAGTTCATGCACCAAAGTGGATGAAGCAGATCAGAAAAATGTTGGAACACTGACCTATCCTGTTGCCAGTTTTTCATTTTCAGGCAATGAGGGGCCTTCACCGGCAGTCGTTACATTTCAAAATTCCTCAGAATACAGTGACCAATGGCTATGGACTTTCCATAACGGATCTACTTCCAGTGCCTTCGAGCCTAGTTTTACATATTATAACAATACCACTGAAGATAAAACTTTCCTGGTAACCCTCGAAGTAACCGATTCCGGATCCGGTTTAACAAATACACGATCCAAATCTGTCATAGTGCATCCGGCAAATTAACACACCCATATCCGATTTCGGATACCCATTCCTAAAATCACCTTCCAATAACGGAGGATTATTCAATTCTTCGCGCACCCCATTTTTTATAACATGCTGTATATATAACCGTTATACACTTTGGCACAGCAATTGCTAAGAGTATTGTAGTCAAACCCTAAAGAACCCCGTAAAATGAAACTAGGACTTAAAATTCCTGCTCCCTCCAAGAGGACCCAGTATTTCCGGTATTACAAATGTGACCGTTGCGGTTATATCTCTACCAAGAAAAATACTGAGTGCCCTATCTGCAAGAAAGATGGGCTGAGCAACAAACTGCGCTAGGCAGAGCATTTCTTTCCTTCCCTATACGCCTGTTTCCCAACAGCTGATTTAATTATGTGTTTTATGCA
Organism: uncultured Bacteroidales bacterium; assembly: GCA_964487735.1. Classification (GTDB taxonomy): domain Bacteria; phylum Bacteroidota; class Bacteroidia; order Bacteroidales; family B18-G4; genus B18-G4. Next base: position 26,756 of record CAZASJ010000035.1, read on the forward strand.
GGTACCTGGTTCAAGGTAGTTATTGCCAAATCTGGTTACGACAGCTTTGTTTACAGTCATAATCAGGCAAGAAACTTAATATTCTAATCCTTAACACAACGAACGCTCAGGCAATATACTTTTGGCACTGTGGACCTGTTAGAATTTACATTCTTCCTGCCAATCATCCTGATCCAGGCGGCTGTCTTACTAAAACTGCATGACGACCAGTAATAAGCGATGTTATCCAAATAGTTATAGTTTTTCAACCGGTAATGATAGTTCCCTCCGTATTGCAGATTGAATTCAGGGTATGAGCCGTCTTTAAGCTTTAATGCAGCACTATCGGCTCCGCCGAGGTATTCGATCAGGCTATCCCAATCTGCTTCATCCGGAATATGCCATCCGACAGGACAAATATCCTTGAGTGTATCATTTTCAACCGGAATATTCAGGTAATTCCATGAATACAATCCGCCATATTTATCACAATTTTCATTGATAAGCTTATAGCATACCCTTTTTATTTTATTACCATAACTATCATGATAACTTTTAAGGTTTTCCGCCATCCATTGCTGACTACCCATCTTCACGGTTTTATATTCATAGCCATCATAATCCCGTATTACCTCCTGGGCGGATGCAAAGGTGCATATCACACAAATATTCATTGCCAGCAACAATGAAAGTGGTGATTGGTCTTTTAATAACATCCGCATAATGTCCAATTGATACTCAAAAGATAGACTAAAGTTAGTCAATCCGGAAATTGAAACCAACAAATTGCAGGTACGGATACACAAAAACACAACCCAATCCTGCAGGGTGTTTTGGATCTTAACAGGAGGATTTTCGATGGGTGAAGTCCGATATTCAATGGATGCAGAAAATAAAATATGCCTTCAAATTTGTTTGTAGACCATTATGTAGGAAAGAATCTTTTTAAACATCCCACTAAAAATGTATTGATATTTTAACAAATTTTTAACAAATCCTATACCGTTGCTTTACAGATCATTATAATCTTTTTACATAATTCTGTTTAATCTTTTGTACTTTTTGTTAAACATTTTACATCCGAGGCTTGTTAAAGATGCTGTAAAACGAATTTCAAACAAAAACACATAAACATGAAAACAATGAAAAAAACATTACTCGTTCTCGCACTTGCCATATTTGGATTCAGTGCGACTTTACTTGGCCAGGCCAGGGTACAAGTTATTCATAATTCAGCCGATGAAGCAGCGCAAGTTGTTGATGTATGGCTTGATGATGTCCTCTTAATTGATGACTTCACATTCAGAACTGCCACTCCATTTATTGATGCACCGGCAGATACTGATTTCAGAATCTCTATTCTTCCACCGAACAGTACCAGCCCTCTAGATCCTATCTGGAGCCAGAGCTATAATTTGGAAGATGGCAGAGCATATATTTTAGTAGCAAACGGAATCGTAAGCCCAAGTGGTTACGAACCGGCTGTACCTTTTAATATATATGTAAATCCATTTGCCCGCGAAATGGCTACCGATATGATGAATACTGATGTAGCCGTATTCCACGGTTCTACAGATGCTCCTGTTGTTGATGTGGTAGAAGTTGCCCAGGGCGCAGGCACCATTATAGACGATATGGCATATGGTGATTTCAGGGGATACCTCGAGTTGCCAACCAATGACTACTCACTCCAGGTCAGGGATGCCTCCGGAACAAACGTAGTAGCTCAATATTTTGCCCCTCTTTCAGGACTTGGTTTAAATGGCCAGGCACTTACTGTGCTTGCATCCGGATTTCTCAACCCTGAAGCAAATAACAAAGGTGAAGCTTTTGGTCTTTATGTAGCACTTGCCGGTGGTGGTAACCTCATACCTCTTCCATTGGAAGATATTTCAACTGCACGTTTGCAGGTAATCCACAATGCGGCCGATATGAATGCCGAATTCGTTGATGTTTGGCTGAATGACGAAAAAGTAATTTCAAACTTCGCTTTCAGAACAGCCACTCCTTTTGTAGATGTTCCTGCAGGCCTTGAATTCACCATTTCAATCACCCCACCAAATAGCACAAGCCCCATCAATGCAGTGTATACTGAATCATTCACTCTTACAGGCGGCGAAAAATACATGCTTATTGCCAATGGTATTGTTAGCCCTGAAGGATACAATCCATCATCTCCATTTAGCCTGTATGCTTATCCGATAGCAAGAGAAATGGCTATGAGTGCAGGCAATACAGATGTGCTTGTATTCCACGGTGCAACTGATGCTCCGGTTATTGATCTGGTTGAATCCACAACAAGCACTACTTTTGTTGAAAACCTCGCTTACGGTCAGTTCGACGGTTATTTTGAGGTTCCTACAGCAGACTATTCATTTCAGGTTACCAGCGAAGATGGTTCAGAAGTAGTTGCTGAATTTGAAGTTCCACTTGCCAGCAATGCATGGGGTGGGAAAGCCCTGGGCATTCTTGCTTCTGGATTTTTCAACCCACAAGCTAATAGCGACGGGCCTTCTTTTGGCTTTTATGTGGTACTCCCTGAGGGAGGACAGCTCATCCATCTTAAATCACCCGCAGCAACAGCAAGGGTACAGGTTATTCACAATGCAGCCGACCTTAACGCATCAGTTGTTGATGTATGGCTTGACAACACACTCCTTATAGATGATTTTGAATTCAGGACTGCCTCACCTTTTATTGATGCACCGGCAGATATTGATTTTACAATCTCAATCCAGCCTTCTACAAGCACAAGTGCTCAAAACCCATTGTGGTCACAAACCTATAATCTTGCTGCTGATGGTACATACATCCTTGTAGCAAATGGAATTGTTAGCACAAATGGATATGATCCTTCTCCAGCCTTTAATATTTACGTTTGGGATATGGGCCGTGAAATGGCTTCCAATATGATGAATACAGATGTAATGGTATTTCATGGTTCAACCGATGCTCCTGAAGTTGACATTTATGAAACCACAGCAGGAATGCTGATTGATGACTTGATGTATGGAGAATTTGCGGGATATCTGGAACTCCCAACCGCTGACTACTCTCTTCAGGTAAGGAATGCTGCCGGAACGGATGTTGTAGCTCAATATGCTGCTCCATTGAGTACGCTTGGACTGGACGGTGCTGCCATTAGTGTATTTGCTTCCGGATTCCTGAATCCTGCTGCAAACAGCAACGGAGAAGCTTTCGGCCTATGGGTAGCTATTGCAAGTGGCGGTGATTTGATTGAACTTCCCTCAGAAGCAATCAGCACTGCACGCGTACAGGTTATCCACAACGCGGCTGATCTTGCTGCGGCTGAAGTAGATGTTTGGTTAAACGACATGCTACTGATTGACAACTTTGCTTTCAGGACTGCGACCCCATTCATTGATGCTCCTGCAGGGGAATCATTTACCATATCGATTCAGCCTCCGACAAGTACCAGCTCAGAAGATCCATTATGGTCAAATGAATATATCCTTGACGGCGGAGAAAAGTATACACTCATTGCCAATGGAATTGTTAGCCCCAGCGGTTACGACCCGGCCCAGCCATTCAATATTTATGTTTATCCAAATGCAAGAGAAATGGCAGCTGATGACATGATGACTGACGTCCTTGTATTTCATGGTTCTACAGATGCCCCCACCGTTGATATCTGGGAAACAGCATTTGTGAATGGTGCTATCATTGACGATCTTATGTATGGTGAGTATGCAGACTACCTCGAACTTGAAACCAATGATTACAACCTGGAAGTGAGAGATGAAACATCAACAGTTGTGGTTGCCTCATACCTGGCACCTCTTGCTACACTCGGTCTGCAAGGAGAAGCCATTTCAGTAATTGCATCAGGCTTCCTGAATCCTGATAATAACAGTGATGGCCCTGCCTTTGGACTGTGGGTATCACTGGCCGCAGGTGGAGAACTGATTCCCCTTTCTATTTCAGTTTCTGTTGAAGAAGAGGAAGT
>CAZASJ010000036.1:0-29835 GCA_964487735.1 uncultured Bacteroidales bacterium
ACCGAAGCTTTTCATCCTTCGCCGTGGCTTCGGATGATGAAATGCGAAGGTGAAGCTCAAAGTTCAGAGTTCAAAGTTCTCCTTCTGACTTCTGACTTCTGGCTTCTTGTCTACTGGCTTCTTGTCTGCAAATTTTTCCCCGGACAGTAGTGATTTAAAATTCAGAAAAAATAAAACCCGGCTACCGGCAGGCATTAGCTTTCTCCCGAATATTCAATATCTTTGCTATAACTAGAAACTATATGCTAAGACTATTTGCAAGGTTTTATTTTTGGGTAAGCGGCTGGAAGATTGAGGAAAAGCTACCCCCCGACATTAAGAAATGTGTATTGCTCGCTGCTCCACATACAAGCAACTTTGATTTTGTTTACGGTCGGTTTGGTGCCACTATGCTGGGGATGAAAACACGTTTTCTGATCAAAAAAGAAGCATTTAAAGGCCCCATGGGCTGGCTGGTAAAAAAAGCAGGTGGCATTCCTGTCGACAGAGGCAAAAATACGCGCCTGGTAGAGCAGGTGGCTGAGCTATTTAACAAGAATAGCAGCTTTTACCTGATGGTAACCCCCGAGGGCACCCGGAAGCTTGTAAAATCATGGAAAAGGGGTTTTTATGCCATTGCTCTTGCAGCAGATGTGCCCATTGGTTGCGTATACCTTGACTACAGGAACCGGAAAGTAGGCTACGGCCTTACCCTTTATCCATCAGGTGATTATGAAAAGGATTTAAAGATCCTTCAGGATTTTTACAAAAAGGCCCATGCCCGGCATCCCGACAGGTTCTATTTAAGTTCGTTGTATGATGATGAGAGGCGAGAGGCTTGAGGCATAATGCCCTGATTGTTCGGTAATTATAATCTTTCCCTGTACTTGAGCCCCTGGGTTCTGCAGTTGTTTTTCATTTCTATTTTAATTTTATTTTGCCGTTTCATTTTTTCGTATTATTTTTGCCGTCCCTTTTAAGGGGAATTGTTCTTTATGGGAGTTTAGCTCAGTTGGTTCAGAGCACCTGCCTTACAAGCAGGGGGTCACTGGTTCGAATCCAGTAACTCCCACTGGTTTTTGGGTTAAACCACTTTAAGACTGCCTCTCAGGCAGTTAACTTAATCAAAAAGCTCCGTAGTGAAGACAGCGGAGCTTTTTTTATTTCCCTCCGGGAAAAATACAGGTAAAATATTAGACTGCCCTTCCCTTGATTAATACAACCTTCTGCTTCAATATTTTTCTCAAGTTAACACGTTAAATTCATACCTTTACCTTGGTAGCCTGCACAAGACGGCTAATTTGACCACCCTTAGTCGGCTCAGTTTCAGCCGGCTAAAAGGGGTCAGTTGTGCCGGCATTTGCAATATAGCCTTCTTCAGGATCTATTTTGGCCAATTTATGATGTGAAGACGCTACAGATGAATACCTACAGGCAGGAGCATCTCTTTAAATCAAAATGTTGATAGATCAAAACTTTTCCTTTATTTTTACACAAGGCATTGCCGTGATTTTCAAAATTTGGTTTTTTTAACTTAATATTCCATCCATGAAACGATTTATCCTCTTTTCGATCTTCATCCTGACCAGCTATCTCCTCTCCCATTCCCAAACCAAGGATTGGACAATCGTTACTACATACGATATTGCCGGAAAAGCATCCGGACTGGCCTGGGACGGCTCAACATATATTTATTATGGAATTTATGGGGCCGATGGCGATAAGGTCTATAAATTCAATGCTTCCACAGGCGTTTCAAGCTTTCATTTCTCCAATCCTGCCATCGATGATTCATATGGCATGACCTGGGACGGGCAGAATATCTGGATCATTGACCAGCCTTCCAGCAGTGCAAACCCTGCCCTGGCAACAAAGTTCGACATGAGTGGAAATATTATTTCTACCATTACCCTTCCTGATCATTATATGTCGGGCATTGCTTATGACAATGGCGACTTCTGGGTATGCACCTACTATCCCGACCCGGGAACCATATACAAGATCAATAGCGCCGGTACCATACTCACTCAATTTCAATCGCCGGGAGAACAGCCCTGGGATATATGCCTTGAAAACGGCGACTTATGGGTTGCCGACTATTATGATGATATGCTGTATAAGATCGATATAAGCGGCAGCATACTCGAGAGCCATCCTTCGGAAAACATCAAGCCCTCTGGCATTGTATTTGACGATTTTCATCTTTGGTATTGCGACGGACAGATCAGCACCAATCCGAGCATTCTTTATAAAGTAGACCTCGGGGGTGCAGGAACTCCCGCAATAAACATACCTGTGGCATTTCATGATTATGGAAATGTAACGCTGGGCTCAAATCCTGTCTGGAATATGACGATTACAAATGTTGGCGATGCTCCACTTACGATTAACGATATTGACATCCCGGCAGGTGAACCCATCACAACACCTTTTACAACTCCGGCTACAGTGAGCCCCGGAAATTCAACAACTGTACCACTCTATTACATCCCTACCCAGGCAGTACCCCTGAATGTGAGCATTGATGTGATCTCGAATGACCCTGTGAACCCCTCTGAAGAGGTTTTACTGATAGGGAATGGCGTCAATTCGGGGCCCAGCGCCCAGACCGGGATCACCAGCCATGACTATGGGACCGTAAGGGAAGGTGCACATACAAGGTGGTTTTTTAAGGTAAAAAATGTGGGAGATGCACCCCTGACAATCAGTGAAATATCCTCATCGTCAGATGAATTTTACTATTTCCAGGACGATCCCATGCCTGTTGATATTTCCAGCCTCGATTCAGCAATGATCGGGATGTGGTTCAATCCCATTGATCCTGTTTATTATGAGGGGACCCTGAGCCTGACCACCAACGATCCGGCAAACCCAAGCATTGACGTTGACCTTTCGGGCGAAGGCCTCAAACAAGACTGGCCCATAGGAGATGCTTTATGGCATTACTACATTACAGAATCATTCGATAACAGTCCGAAAGCCATCGATTACATCAACGACATCACTTATGACGGTGTTGCAGATGTGATTGTCTGCAGTGAGGATAATTATATCCGTTGCTTCAATGGAAATGCATTTGGCGAAGGTGATATCATGTGGGAGTACTTTGTCTACAGCGGTTCGGTTCAGGGCCAGAACGGACTGGATATTGCAGATGTGAATGGTGACGGCCTGGATGAGGTGATCATTGGCACCACCGGCGGAGATCGCTCCATTATTGTCCTGGAAGGAAAGACAGGTGAGCTGATATGGAAACACCAGACAAGCGAATATGGCGATGGTGGCTGGGTGTACCAGGTAAACTGCTCATATGATTACAATGGTGATGACATTATTGATGTGCTTGCCTCTACCGGTGATGACTCAGGAGATACAGGCCCGAAAAGGGTATATTGCCTGAATGGCCCGGATGGTGTTTCTATATGGGAATGCTATACGGCCGGGCCCAATTTCTCATGCCTTGGTGTGAAGGATTTTACCGGCGACGGACAGGCAGATGCCATCGGAGGTGCTTCTGATAACGGAGAAACCGAAGGCAGGGTTTATGGCATCAACGGAGCTAACGGAAACATTGAATGGACATTCGAAACAGGCGGATCTTCCGTATGGGCACTTGAACAGTTAAATGATGTGAACGGAAAAGGTATCCAAGAGATCATTGCAGGTGATTTTGGGGGAAATATCTATATCATCGACCCCGAAACAGGGACAGAAATTGAATCCACTACAGCAGGCTCAACGATACTGATACGTTTTGTTAAACTTGATGATGTGAATGGCGATGGCCATCCTGAAATTCTGCTGGCATACAGCGGCACCAACGGAATCCTGCTCAGTGGACTGGATCTTTCAACGATCTGGTTCCAGTCATTGGCCGACAAAGCATGGGTTGCCGACAGGATCAACGACATCAGCGGGGATGGATTGAATGATGCGATCGTCGGGACTTTATTCACTGATAATTATTGTTATTTCCTCGACGGGACAAATGGAGAAACGCTGGAAACAATTCCATATGATACCCCATTGGATGCCATACGTGCCATTCCTGATATCGTTGGCGACAATTCGATGGAAATGGTAGCCGGTGGCCGGAACGGAAAGGTATTTTGTTATTCGGGTGGGGTCAATACCGCCATCTCCATTGAAGATCTGTCGGATGACAGTCAAAGCATCATGGCAAACTGTTATCCAAATCCCTTTAATGCGGCTGCAGGATCTGTTACAACGATCAGTTATGTTATCAATGAGCCTGCGTATACAGATGTGAGTATTTATGATTTACGCGGACAGCTGATCGCAAATCTTGAAAGTGAATTCCGGCAAAAAGGGGTTCATATTGTTGAGTGGAACGGGAGCAGCCTGCCATCCGGTTTGTATTTCTGCAGAATAAGGTCGGGCCATCGTTCTCAGACCCTAAAAATTTCTTTACTATAAAACAAGGCTACCGAAGAAAAGTATCTAATATAGATACAAGAAGACAGAAGTCAGAAGACAGAAGTCAGAAGAATGCAGTTGAATGTATTTAATCTCGTTTCTTTTCTCTTTTCCGGCAGGAAAAAAAAGACTGGATGAATCAGAGTACCTCTAAATCAGCCTTTCCGGTATCTTTTATGAAATAAAACATGGAAAAGCCATGCAAGAATTCATCCAGAAATTGAATAATTGTCGCACTTTTTCTTGATATTTACATTCTCTAACAAACAGCAAATCAAAAAATCTTAGCGTCATGATCAAAAGAATCCTTCTTATCTCACTTGCATTCAACCTTGTGGCCGGGCTGAATAGTTTTTCACAGTCAGATCCTGTGATCGAAAAGATCATTGAGATCGGTACTACCGATAACCAGACCATGCAGCACCTCGACATCTTATGCAACAGGTTCGGTGGCAGGCCCATTGGATCAGATGCGTATGAAAATGCAGCTTTATGGGCAGCCGATAAATTTGAGGAATGGGGAATGGAAGTGATCATGGATGAAGTAGGAGAACTGCCCGTTGGGTTTAACCGCGGACCCTGGTTCGGAAGAATGCTATCCGACAATGGAATGCAGCTGCATTTTGCAACCCCCTCATACACTTCAGGCACCAAAGGCGTTCAACGCGGACATGTGCTCATTGAGCCTGAGACCCGGGCCGAATTCGATCGTATGAAAGGCGCCCTTAAAGGAGCATGGGTATTGATATCCGGAGTAAATGAAGGCTGGCCGATCGATTTTTCCGAAAAAGCCAATATGAAGCGTGATTCTATTATAGAGGAGAATGCCCGGATCGCGGCTGAAAACCGAAAGATAAGAAATGAAAACCGGGAAAACAGGGGGACAGATAAACCACAAAAAGAATTATTGCCCCTCATCGAAGAACCGGCCTTGTTTTATAAAGAAATGTGCGAGGCAGGCATCCTTGGAATCATTCAATCAAGCAAAACACCCATTCGGGTGATGTACGACAGGAAGAACATCAACAACATGACTTTTGAAACCCTGCCATCAGTACCTGATATTAAACTTGATGAACATCAATACGAAATTATTAAACAAATGGCAGAAGAGCGCAGGTACTTCCTGCTGGAATTTGATATACGCAATCATTTCAAACCCGGACCTGTAAAATACCATAATGTGATCGGGGTCATTCCCGGAACCGAATTCCCTGACGAATATGTGATCATGGGCGGACACCTTGATTCGTATGATGTTGCTACCGGGGGCGTTGATGACGGCTCAGGTTCTACACCTGCCATGGAGGCTGCACGACTGATCATGGAAGCAGGCGGTAAGCCTAAGCGCAGCATCCTCGTGATCCTGTGGGCAGGAGAAGAATTCGGTTTGCTTGGTTCACAAAGCTGGGTCGACCGTCATAAAGATGAGCTTCATAATGTTTCCAATATGTTTAACCGCGACGGAGGGCCCACCGTTCCAACGGGAATAAGTGTCCCCGAAGCAATGCGTGAAGATTTTGAACTGGTATGCGAACCCATTCATGGGATCAATCCTGATTTTCCGTTTTCTATCGTTGATCGTGCGCCCAGGGAAAAGCCCGAAAAAGCATGGGGTACCGACAGTGGCCCGTTTGCAGTTGAAGGAGTGCCAACCCTGACATTCAGTACAGCAGACCCCAAAGGATACAACTTCAACTATCGTGAGATCTGGCATACCGAAAGAGACCTCTACAACAAAAGCATTCCTGAATACCAGGAACATACATCCATCGTTACGGCCATCGTGGTATATGGGATCGCAAACCTCGACCACCTGCTTTCACGGGAGGGTTACCATAAAGAAGAAAGCAAAGAATCAGGGAAAAAGAAGAAATAATCCCAAAGCCTTTACCAAAATTTTAGCAAAAGATGAAGGATGCCTCCTAAAAAAGTGATCATTATCGGTGCCGGTCTATCCGGCTTGTCTGTGGCATCCTACCTGCAGATGAATGGTTTTGAAACCGAAATAGTTGAAATGCATTCCAGAGCAGGAGGCCTCTGTACATCATGGAAAAGGAATGATTATCTCATTGATGGTTGCATCCATTTCATGGTTGGCAGCTCTGAAGGAGAAAGCACCTATCCCTTCTGGAATGGCCTGATCGATATGCGGAAGATGGATTTCGTGTATTCCGACAAACATTGCTCAGTGGTTGATGGAGAAAATACCATAAACTTTTACAGCGATGTAGATAAACTTGAGCAGGAATTAATGCTCAAGGCCCCGGAAGACAGCAAGCAAATTCATCGGCTGATCAGCGGTATTCGCAAATTCCTCAACATCAGGTTTCCTGTTGAGAAACCCGTGGAAGTCATGGGCATGGCAGATAAACTTAAAGCCGGTAAAATGATTCTGCCATTTTCACTTAAAATGATCAGGTCGATCAGGATGAGCAATCATCAATTTGTTCAAAAGCTTAAGAATCCACTGCTGCGGGAAGCATTCAGGCAAGCATTTGTGAGTGAACTGCCTTTATTCTCAACAATGCTGACATTTGTATGGAGGCATAATAAACAAATGGGCTATCCGCTGGGCGGAGCCGATAAGCTTATCAGCTTATTGGAAGAAAACTATCTGGCACTGGGAGGTAAGCTTAGGTATAACGCCAAAGTTGCTGAAATCACTTGTAAGGAAGGACAAGCAAGTGGTGTTGTTTTGGAAGATGGCAGATCGCATAATGCCAATATCGTGATCTCGGCTGCCGATGGGCGATCAACAGTATATGAAATGTTAAAAGGGAAATACAAGGATAAGCATATCGAAGAAAGGTATGAAGGATCCCTTTACGAGACGATCGACAAAACACTGTATGTGTCCATTGGCGTAAACAAAGATTTTTCCAATGAATGCCATAAAACCTACTTTTCTCTGAAAAAGCCGATCATAATTGACAATAAAACCACCTTGGATCACCTTGACCTTACCCATTATTGCGATGATCCTGCAGCCGCGCCACATGGAAAAAGCCTGCTTACATTAATGCCCTCTGCCCTTGATTGGGAATACTGGCGTGATTTGCGGACAAATAATTTCAATGAGTATAAAGAAGAGAAAAACAGGATCGCTGACAGCATTATTGAGGCTCTGGATCAACAATTTGGGGGTATCAGAAACAATGTTGAAATGATCGATGTGGCTACACCTGCAACTTATATTCGCTATACCGGCAATTGGACCGGTGGGCAAATCAGCTGGAAAGCAAAAAAAGAAATTACCGGAAAAGGAACTGCATGGAAAATAAAAGGCCTGGATAACTTTTATATGACAGGACAATGGGCCGGTGTTTCCGGCGGATTAAATCATGTTGTAATGATGGGGAACCACCTGGCCCAGATCATTTGCAAAGAGGAGAAGAGCGGCTTTTCATTTAAACAGAAATCATAATTATGGATTATTCACTTCTACTCAGCATACTTGAAATCATTCTTCTGGGGGCGGTATTCCTTTATCTGTTTAGGTTTATCTTTTCCAATTATACATCAAAAGTAAGAAAACCGGCAGCATGGATGCATGCCGTAAAAAAAGGGCAAATATCGCAGGAATTGCGCAGCATGGAACGAAGATCTCCTGATAGGATTCGATTCTATAATATCTGGATGCAGATCAATCGCATCCTTCATGAAGAAATTCCGGGGGATTTTGCAGAACTGGGAGTTTACAAGGGTACTACTGCCAGGATCATTCATCTATGCGCTACCGACAGAAAGCTTCATCTCTTCGATACTTTTGAAGGGTTTCCTTCCGAAGACCTGAAAAATGAAACAGGCAAAGCAGCCGGCTATACAAGCCGGCATTTTGCAGACACCTCCCTTGAAAAGGTGAAAAAGTATTTGGGAAAGCATGAAAACATTGTTTTTCATGCAGGCTATTTCCCTGAAACCACGAAAGGCCTGGAAAATGAATCCTATGCCTTTGTAAATATCGATGTCGACCTACACGATCCCACCCTGGCCGGACTGGAATATTTCTATCCGCGCCTGTCACCCGGTGGGATAATTCTTGTCCACGATTATAATCAGGACTGGCCTGAACTCATGAAGGCTGTAGATGGTTTTTGTTTATCAGCCAAAATCAGGCCTTTAATGGTAGCAGATGCCGATAGTACCATCATGATCGTTAAATAGACCGGATCCATCATATTGCGAAACTCCAGCGAATGCTATTAGATTTTTTGCAATGAAGATGTCAGCATAATGCCCAGAACGACCATCCCGATCGACAATACATTATTGGCCATGACATTGATCAAGGCTAGCTTTACATCTCCATCCCTGAACATATTAAAAGATTCGATGGCATAGGACGAAAAGGTTGTAAAACCACCCAGGATACCTATGAAAAGAAATGCGCGTAAACCATGCGAGAGATTTTGCATGTCGAAAATGCCCCACAACAGGCCTATAATGAGGGAGCCGATCATATTAACGGCGAGGGTCCCCAATGGAAAACTTCCCAGATAGTATTTATGCGTATAATCCGACACAAGAAACCTGGCCACTGTTCCCAATCCGCCCCCGGCAAGTAGTAATATTATCTTATACATTATAAGTCGCTGATGTTAGGCCGCGAAATTACACAATTTTATTTCCCCGCTATAACAATCGACACATGCAAATCCCCTTTACTTAAATAAAAGAATGCTTTTCTCCCGGGAATATGGCCTGCACTATTTGATATCTTGTACAAGTACACTGCCAAACAAGGCCTTCAGCGTGAGGTGGCAGCATCTTTATTTTGAATGGAAAGGCCCAAAAGTTTGCATAAAATCTGTCAGGCAGAGCACTTGTCATCACTTATTTCAAGATGTTTGTGTATATTTATCATTAATATACCTCAACGTATGAATCGTAAATTTACTCCTATGAGATCCCTTTTGATTATTCTATTCACTATTTCTATTTCTTCTGCATCAGGACAAGTTACTAAGATGGTTCAGGTCAAGGATCAGGTCTTCCAGATGAACGGAGTGCAACACGATGAACCCGTAGAAAAGAAAACCAAGGTTTTTGGTGTGAACATCAATTACGAAACAGGTGAGATACAAGGGGTTGTAAACCTGGTTGAACTGGACCTGCTGAATAAAGAGATTGAATCCTCACCGGATCCGGAACAAAATACATTAAAGATCAGGGGGTTTCTTCCGCTCAACGCCATTCTTTATAACACAAACGAACAGCAACATTATAAAGTAGAATTGGATTTGATCATCAAAGATTTTTCTGTTACAGCATTGTTTGATTTTAATATAGCCTATATTAAAAATACCCAAATGAAGCTCCATGATGTAAGAGCCAATGCAGCTGTCGACCTGAATGATTTCAATATTGAAGACCTGAATGGCTTTGAGCCCATGGTCAACATTTTATTAATGTTTCAAATGTTGAATTTACAGCGCTAGATGGCACGAAAAATGCATTAATTTTGTTCATCACTATTGACACCTGGATTTGAAAACACGATTACACTTTTCTTTCATTGCCTTTATGCTGCTTATCTTGCTGTTGTCCTCCTGTAGCAATACTAAAAATCTGAGAGAAAAACAGTATCTGATCACACGGAGCAAAATTGTATTTGAAGATAAGAATCCTGGTATTGAGGTTTCCGAATTGCATGGACTGGTACAGCAAAAGCTGAATAAGAAATTTCTCGGCTTTGTCAGGTTTAAACTTTGGGCCTACAACAGGTCTGTGAAGAAAAAAGATTCCAAATACAAAAACTGGCTTGAAAACACAGTAGGTGAACGTCCCAGTACCCTGGATACACTGATGGCTTCAAAAGATTGCAAGGAAATGGAAAAATACCTTGGCAATGTAGGGTACTTTTATTCAGATGTGAATTATTCTGTTAAGTACTTAGAAAAATCGAAAAAGGCACACATAACGTATACCGTTTCTCCCGCCAAACCCTACCTCATCAAAAGCCTGAAATACGAGATCGAAGATCCTGAACTCTCATTCTGGATTCAGAAAAACACCAAAGGATCATTGATCAAGCCGGGGAAGGTCTATAATGTATACAAGTTAGATAAAGAACGCGAAAGGATTACCAAATTTTTAAATGAAAATGGTTATTACGGATTTGTAAAGGATTATGTCTTTTTTGAGGTTGACAGTTCACTCAAATCAAAAAAGATGGATCTCTTTTTGAAAGTCAAGAACATTACCCTCCCACACCCCGACTCTGCAGGTAAGTTTCTGGAAGAAAAGCACTATCGCTATATGATTGACAAGGTTCTTATTTTCCCGAATTACAACCCTTCTGATATACAATCATCAACCCAGCCCTACGACACCGTCGTAAATGTGGTTCATCAATTGGGGAAAAATTTTCCTCCCAACTACTATTACATTCTATACAAAAATAAACGTCGTATAAACCCTGGTATTCTTGCTCAAACAACAAGAATTGAAAATGGAGAACCATTTAACCTTCGTGATGTGGAAGAGACCAGAAAAGGCTTCAGCTACCTGAGTATATACAATTACACCAATATTAGCTTTAAGGAAACCGGACCACCTTTAATGCTTGACGACAGCATTGAATTCAAACGGCTTGAGGCAAGGGTTAACCTGCAACGAGCACCTGTGCATCAATACAGTATCGAGGCTGAAGGAACGAACTCAGGTGGCGACCTTGGAATAGGAGGAAACATAACCTACAGAAACAGAAATATATTCAGGAATGGAGAAACATTCCAGTTTAAATTGCACGGGGCCATGGAAGCGCAACGCAGCAATACTGCCGGAGAAGAGCAACAAAACACATTTCTCTTTTTCAATACATTTGAATGGGGAGTGGAAGCAAAGATCACTTTCCCCCGATTTCTTATTCCGGTTAAAATGTCACGATTCCCAAAGTACTTCAGGCCTACAACAAGTGTAAGTACCGGGATCAACTTCCGTAAAAGGTCAACCTACGACAGATACGTCCTGAATTTCACTTTTGGATATAAATGGCAGGAATCAAAAACAAAAACACATATCATCCAGCCATTCAATATTAGCTCCATTAAGGTTTATACTACTCCAGAGTTCCAGAGAGAACTGGAAAATATCGATGATGCCAGACTCAAAAACCAGTACACCGACCACCTCATCACAGCATTTCAATACAGCTTCATATTCAACAACCAGGATATCAATAAGGTTAAGGATTTTATATTTTTTAAAGCAGACGCTGAAACATCAGGAAACATTTTCTATCTCTTCAACAATGGCTTGGAAAGCAAGAAAGACAGTGCCGGATACTATAAAATTGTAGGCATCAGGTATGCACAATATGCCCGTTTAGAACTTGATTTCAGGTATTACCTCATGCTAAGCCGTACAAACCAGATTGTTTTCAGGCTTCTTACAGGTGCAGGGATTCCTTACGGGAACTCTGAATCTCTTCCCTTTGAAAAAGGATTCTACCTTGGAGGTGCCAATAGCATGCGTGCCTGGATCTATCGTGACCTTGGGCCCGGAGGTTTCCAATACCCAAACAGCAACATCGATAAAATGGGAGATATCGTATTGGAAAGCAATATCGAATATCGTTTCCCAATTTATAGTTTTGTTAAAGGAGCGGTATTCTATGATGTAGGAAACGTTTGGTTGCGCAAAGAAACTGAAAACTTCCCCGACACTGAGTTTAAGTTCAATACTTTTTATAAGCAGCTCGCCATGGATGCAGGAGTTGGCCTCAGGCTTGACTTCAAGTTTTTCGTTTTCAGGGTTGATATTGCACTGCGTCTGCGCGACCCTGCCCAAACCCAAGGAGATAGATGGGTAGCCAACAGGGGCATTTGGTTCTGGAACTTTGGTATTGGTTATCCATTCTGATCGCTTCATTTTATGCTTCAATACAGATTATTTGCACGTCAATGGAAGGATGCCTTTCCTTACCCGCCTACAGCCGGACAGGAAGAGGTGATCGGACTAATTTCTGAATTTATCACAGATACAAGCCATGACAAAGCCTTTTTACTTAAAGGATATGCCGGAACAGGAAAAACATCATTGATCAGCTCGCTGGTAAACATTCTTAAAACAATCAGAATGCGGTCGGTACTGCTTGCTCCTACCGGACGGGCCGCAAAAGTGATCTCCTTATACTCCGGACACAAGGCTTTTACCATCCACAGAAAACTCTATATGCAATCCGCAAGATCAGATGGCAGTTTTCGCTTTGTACTGACAGCAAATAAGCATAAAAACACCTTATTCATAGTGGATGAAGCATCTATGATCCCTGACAGCTCAACATCTGAATCAAGCCTTTTCGGAAGCAGGAGATTGCTTAACGATCTGATCGATTATGTATACAGCGGGGAGAATTGCAAATTGCTGCTGATTGGCGATACAGCGCAGTTGCCTCCGGTAGGCATTGAGCTCAGCCCCGCGCTGCATCCTGAATACCTTAAAGCCAATTTCGATCTTGAGCTGTCGGTATACGAATTGCGTGAAGTGGTCCGTCAGTCAAGCGATTCGGGAATACTCACCAATGCAACTTCGCTCCGCGAAAAGATCCGCATGGATGAACAGGACATGCCTTTCTTTACCACGGAAGGTTTTGATGATGTGATCCGCTTGAGCGGAGCAGAACTTCAGGAATACTTACAGGATGTATATGCCTCAGCGACGCTGGATGACATTGTTGTGATATGCAGATCAAATAAAAGAGCCAATATTTTTAACCAGGAAATACGGAACCGCATTCTTTACCATGAGGATGAGATCACTGCCGGTGATTATTTAATGGTCGTAAGAAATAATTACTTCTGGCTGCCTAAGGGTTCAGAAACCGGATTTATTGCAAACGGAGACATGATAGAGGTGCTCAGGATCAGGAATACCCGAAGGCTGTACGGATTCCGCTTTGCCGATATTACCTTCAGATTGATCGACTACCCGGATGAAAAGGAGATTGATGCATACATCATGCTGGATACACTTTCAGCAGAATCGCCTGCCCTTCCGCCTGCAGATCAGAATCGCCTGATGGAATCAGTTATGCTCGATTATGCCGACATCCCTTCCCAAAACCTGCGGTACGCAAAACTAAGAGAGAACGAATTCTATAATGCATTGCAGGTTAAATTTGCATATTCACTCACCTGCCACAAAACCCAGGGCGGACAATGGAAACATGTTTTTGTTGATCAGGGATTCCTGAAAGAAGACATGATAGACCGAGAATACATGCGGTGGCTGTACACTGCAATCACAAGAGCTACCGGCAAAGTATATCTTGTGAATTTCATGGAAAGCATGTGGGAATGATCTTTTTTTTTACATACTTTTGAGCAATAACAAGAACGATAACCCCATGATAATAAACAGCAAAACCTATCCTTTCATCTTATTCATGCTGATCCTGGTGGTGCTCCCTTTTTCAATGAATGCACAAAAAGGATATGAGTTGGTTTCAAAAAAAGGCCAATTCACTGTTACTTTTCCAGGTAAACCAAACTATTCAAGTGAAGATGTGGGAACAGCAGTGGGTGATCTGATCATACACACCTTTCTTTATGAAGAATCCGCTAATGCAGCCTATATGGTAGCCTACATTGACTATCCTGAAGATATAATCGAAGATTCAGACAATGACATATTGCTGGATGCTGCATTTGAGAGTGCCCTTAAATCATGGGGAATAAATCCTGAGAAAGCAAAAAAAGAAACCACCTGGCACAGCGGATATAAAGGGGTATTTGCAAAAGAAAGCTATGATGGTACTTATACAGCCTATGAAGTTTTTCTTGTCGGCAACAGGTTGTATCAGCTGGCGATCCTGCATTACGGCAAGGCAATTCCAAAAAAATCCTTAAGCACTTTTTATGATTCCTTCACATTACATGAATAAGGCCCTGCGGTATTCAATCGCAATAGTACTGGTTTTAACGACTTTTAATCTAACGGGTCAGGTTCTTAAATACCACGAGATAAGTGGTGATGAAACCTGTGATTATCATTACACTATTAATGAAACTCCTGACGGCTACCGTATCGATGTTGCGCGGACAAGTGGAAAGGATACCACAGATGTACATGTGCTGATCACCGACAAAAAATATCACACAAAATCATGGAGTTATACCAGATTTGGGGAAAACACAAATGTCCTTGCCCGCTTAACTTCCAAAGGTGTACACATTAAAGGCTTTCTTGATGGAGACGAACTCGATGAAATGGAAGAGCTTGATGATGATGAACCCTGGATTCAAATATTCCCTTTAAACCCCGGCTTCGAGTCTTTTATTTTTTCGAATGAAGATGAGATCGTTTTCTGGTCAATAGGCACCGAAAGTCCTGCTGACATGGAAATTGCCAGTTTCAGTGCCGAAAAGGAGGAAACTGAATTCAAAGAAGAATTCGGGTGCGAAGTTATGAGAGTCAATTTCGGCCCAACAGGATGGAAGTCCTTATTCTGGGATGGTGATTATTTTTTCCGGCCTCACGACGGTCGAATCATGGGATACAGAGGTGACGGAGCTCCCGGAAAACCATCTGCTAAAACAACTTTAATACTGGAAAACTAGATTATTTCTTATAAATCAGGACCATGGCATGGGCCGTAATTCCTTCTCCCCTTCCGGCAGGACCAAGCCCTTCTGTGGTGGTCGCCTTGATGGAAACCTTATTCATGTCAGTATTCAGGATTCCTGCCAGAACAGTTCTCATTTTTTGAATGTAAGGAGCTAATTTGGGTTCTTCCAGGATAAGTGTAGCATCCAGGTTTCCAAGGATCCAGCCATTCTTATTCAGGATCTTAACAACTTTAACTAAAAGCAGTTTGCTGTCAACGTCTCTGAGGGATTCATCTGTATCAGGGAAATGCTTTCCGATGTCGCCTTCCGCCATGGCACCCAGAAGGGCATCACATACTGCGTGGATCAACACATCAGCATCAGAGTGGCCTGAGAGGCCCATTATGAAAGGGATTTCTATTCCTCCCAGCCATAGTTTCCTGCCGGGAACAAGCTTGTGAACATCATAGCCGTGTCCAATCCTGAAGATCATGATCTATTTATTCTGCCCACTAAATGCTGCAAAATCAAAAAGGAGTGAGAACCTGAGGGTGTTTTCCAGCGGATTCTGCTGTTCGATTGGAATAAGATAAGCAAAGTCGAGTCCGAATACATTATACTTCAGGCCTGCTCCAAGGGTGAAAAACTTACGGTTCCCTTTTGTTTTATCTTCATAGAAGAAACCTCCCCTGATAGCAAAAAGTTTATTGTACCAGTATTCAACACCAACCGAAAAGCTAAACTCCCTGAGTTCTTCTGAGAAACCACCCGGGGCATCATACCATGACTGAACCATTCCATTTACAACGGAAACCTCAGGGTTCATGCCTTTATAGATAACTTTTTCTCCGCTGGCGTCCGTTACAAATTGTCCGGTTGAATCATTCCTTAAATATATCGGTGGTGTAGGAACAAGGAGTTTGTTCACATCGATCATAAAGGTCATGCTGTTATACTCATCTATATTGATCTTGAGCGAAGGCCCGATCCTTAAATTTGTTGGAATAAAGTCTTTCTTGATATTGGTTTGATTGTAAGCTATTTTGGTACCAATGTTTGAGATATTCATCCCCCAAGCAAAGACGCCGTCAATGGCTCCCATTTCAATTTCATTCTGGTAATAAATCGAGACATCGGCGGCAACGGAAATACCTGCACTTGATTCAGCTCCTCCTACAAACTGACCCTGTGTAAGGTTAGAATAAATAAATCTGGCTGCGATACCCCCTGACCATTTCTCAGAGAATTTCCTGGCATAAGTACCATCCAGTGAAAATTCATAAGGAGAATAATAATTAAGAGGATTTCCGATCTCATCTGTAAAAAGGATTTCACCAAGTGAAAAATACCGGAGACTCATGGCTACAGTCTGCCGGTCATCGATCTTATAATATCCAGTAAGGTATCCGAGGTAAATATCATTCACAAGTTTTCTCAGCCAGGGGCTGAAAGAAAGTGAAAAACCCATCTTTTTATCTACGAAAGCATATTTTGCAGGATTCCAGTGCATTGAGCTGGCATCCGGTGATGAAGCTACGCCGGCATCACCCATTGCCCCGGCCCTGGCATCAGGAGCGATCATTAAAAATGGTACTGCTGTTGTAATTGTATTTAATCTGTCTTTTCCATCTACCTGATCATAGGTCAGCTGAGCTTTCAGTGACATGATCCCTGCCAAAAATACCAACAATAAAAGACTACTTCTTTTCATATAAAATATCTGATTTTTTGAACGTGCAAATGTAACGATTATTTGTGAACTATATTGTACGTGCCAATTGTATATTAATTTATAACTTAGATTATTGAATGAATCCTGATTCGAAACGCTGAGGAAAATTCCATTTATTGCTTCTTTCCTGTGAAGATAAGTTTAGAGGTTTGAACGAATTGGGTTCCCTGCTCATCCGTAACATACAGCCGATAAACATATATTCCGCTGCCGAGTTTGTTCCCCCCTGAATCCGTGCCGTCCCAGGCAATCGGGCTGACCGACATTCCCACTGAGGGTGTACTCTGGCGAAGTGACCGAACCAGCTGTCCGTTTATATTGAATATCCTAACCTCCACATCAAAAAAGTTATCCGGCTTGTTATGATTGAAAACAAAGTAGGTAAGGTCTGTAAATGGGTTAGGGTAATTCAAGACTCCGTTGAGTGTTACCTGGCTATTTACGCTTACCTGAAATTTAATGTCTTTTCTTGAAACATTGTTCATATTGTCCCATGCTTCCAGGGTTAGTGTATGGGTGCCATCACTCAGGTCTGTATAGGGAAAGCTTACCCATCCGGATTGATAACTATCAACATCAGGATCGAAATAAGTATTCAGGATAACGGTAGTCTGAATGTCATGATCCAGGGTTAGCGTGATATCCCTTCCGATGCCATTTCCTATGAAATTAATCCCATGTTCATCCTTCAGATAAGCCAGAAAAACCGGTTCATTATTGGTCAGTCCACCTGAAACGAAATTGGTATTATTGATGTACAAGGAAAGTTCAGGTCCCTCATTGTCCGGAATAACATTCTGATTAATTCCACCGGTTTTTACCTTATAATAACCATGTGCATCCCTCATATCAACTGTATCGTAGGCATAATAGCTAATCTTGCCAAGCCCATAATTGCTGGCCATATTCTGCGTCATGAAAAAGCTGAATGAGAAAAATCCATTTTTTACAGTTGCTTTCCCCTCATAAAGATTTTGTCCCTGCAATTCAAAATTAGCAGGAAAGGATCCCGCATCATTTCCCAGGGTTGACATTGTAAGAAGTTTATCAAATACGGTGGGAAAGACAAATCCATTAAAATCCGTCAGTGTATCCCCGTTATAATCTGAAATAAAACCAGTTATAAATACTTCCGACATGGCTGTGATGGTATCATCAGGAAAGTCGACATCAATACCATTTACCGTTAGGGTTTTGACATTGCATTCAGGGTACGCCAGTTGCATGGCAGGGTCTCCCAGCAAAACAAAATTTTTGATATTTGTACCGTTATTCTGATCGGTTTTTGCAAGCCTCACAACGTCTCCTATTTTATAAAATTCGCCATTTATCCGACGGAACATAAATTGATAAACTGCTCTGTTAAGCCTAAAATTAGGATCAGCCCAGGCCAGACGGGAAGTTGTAAGCAAACCAACTCCACCCCCTAGTGGATTCAGGAAGACATATTCTCCTGCCGAGATCATACTCGGATCATCAAAGCGGCTGAATTCGCAGGTGGCAGTGATAAAAAGGGGCAATCTGTTCCAGTTGGTCCAGGAGTTGATCATCTGTATATCCAATACACCTTCGTGCGACCAGCCTCTTTCTCCACCATGTCCTGTATAGTTTACTATAAGGCTGCCTTTCTCCATCATGCGATCAATGGCATCATTTACCTCAGGGTAACGTGAACCGGTAGGTGTGGATATCTGAGGAAATGCATCCAGGTAGATCTTTGGCCTGTTATATACATGGTAGCCTGTATCGATGACATATTGAAGTTTCTCGGCTTGTGTAAAGTGCAAGTTCTGATCTTCATCATCTGCAACAAAAAAGATGTCATTTCTCCAATTCCCCAGAACATCTGGCTCCATGCTAAGGTATGATTCTACTTTATTCACCATTTGGTCAGCCTGCTCCACAGTGTGAACAGGAAAACGTCCAATCCCTATCTCGACCGATTTCCCGTATGCATTCACCCCGTCACCGGGATCAAGCAGTCCAAAAAAGTCATCCGTAACAAAGGAGTATCCAAGTTTAAGTGCTTCCAGTGACTGATAAGTAGGAACAAAGTTGGTATTCATCGGCACCCTGTCTTTATAATCATAAGAAGCATCACCCAGAAGCAAAAGGTAGCGCGGTCTGCTCAAAGAATCACCCTTCAAGTAGAGCATACGGATGAAGTCCCTGATGGCACCCGGGTCCTGCTTTCCTGAACTAAACTCATTATAAATTTCCTGTGGAGTTACAATGAATCCACTCATATTGTCATGGGCTCTGTGAATTGCAAGCATGCGCTGAGCCTGGGTCATGAAATCGGGATGTGTGAGTACGATATAATCCATTGGATCATAAGCATGCAAATTTTGGTTCTGAATCTGCTCAATAAACTCAATGCTATTGTATCCACTCCCATCAAAGGCAATATATTGCCTGATCTCATGAGCAGGGGCACGAAAAGTGTACATGCTGCCCGAAAGCTGTCCTGGTTGTGAACTTATAGAAAAAGGAGATGTCACGTTCCATACCCGCAGATTCTCATGTGCAGCTGAGATCCTGAACTCTGCAACAGCACTGTCATTTACACTCAAGTGATCTCTGAATGCCATAAAAGGCCCTTCAAAAATCATCTTTCTGCGTGCATTCACAGCTACATAATTCATCCAGCCAATTGAAGTAGTGGTAGGCTTATCATATTCAACCCGGATGGTGATTTCATCTCCGTTCGGATAAAAACTAACTGTATCAGGCGTACTTGTCCAGGCATAAACCGTTGTCCCTAAAATAATCTTGGAAACCGGGGCTTTGAGTATATGTTCATTGCCATAATAATAGTCGAAATTGCTTTCAATTGTTGAAGTGGCAGCAATGTTCGTTCGCAGGCTTACCAGGTAATCTTCTTTAATATTCGGAAAGTTGAACGTATATTCATAAACTGTTTGGTCGCTGAACCGCTCACCGTACCACTGTCGGCCGGTCTTCAGAATATTTACTTCATCATTTTCATGAACAGCATAATCACTGAATTCATCAACAATCACTGTAGGGATAATTCCCTGAACGGAAACATCCAATACCCTTTTACCGGGATGCTGCTCAATATTCAGGAAATAATACGTTTTATCAGCATAATAATTAATCTGGTGTTGAAACAATCCATATCCCTGAAAAGGAATATAGTTCCACTTAACAGGTGATTGTCCATAAAATACGATGTAATCATCTTCATTGAAAACGCCATCTTCTTCGCCAATAACAAGGATTGGATTCTCTACAAGGTCATCAGGCCTGTCATCTGAATTTTTTTCGGGCACCATACCGTTTCCATTACCAAAGATCCTGATCTTTCGGGGATCAATGGATGCAGGATTGATTCCCATTCCCAATAAATCATCATAAGTGATCTGATACATTCCTGTTTCCTCAGTGGCAATACGATACCACGCTCCGTTGGCCAGGACCGAATTATCTGCGAAAAGGTCTTTCATGGCCTTTGGACTTGAAACCGGATCCACCTCCACTTCCAGCAAGCATGCCTCAAGCAGCTCGAGCTGTCCTTCAGAAGCATTCCTTAAGGGGAGGATCATTACTTCAGCATAAGGTTTCCCTTCCAGGAAAATAAGAGAAGAGACAAGCTGAAAATCACTTCTTATACGCTCTATATCTGCTACTTGCAACATATCAGGATGTGCAAGAAGGCCTACTGATTCATTTGTGATCCGGGCATGGATAACGGCCTGGGCAGAGGGGATCGCAAAACGATGTATATAAACAGGTAAAAGGCCGAAAGAATCATCAAGGCGTGCATCTTCGAAATCGATTATTAATGCCGATATTTCCGCATTCATATGCCGGGTTTCCACAGCATAGCCATGAATATTAATATCAAACAGCGAAAGCTGTGCCTGCGAAACATTTATCAGGAAAAGAAATACGAGTAAAATATAAATCCTCATTTTTATAAAATCATATTTAACATATACAAGACACTTTTATACCAACTATGGTTGCCTCTGTTGCAATAATAAAAGCACCCTTTTCATACTTTATCGGAGAATCACCAATTTTTCAAGTTTTTCGGCAAAAGTTCCATCCTGGGATCTTACCCTTACCTTATAAACATAAACCCCTCTTCCGATCTTATCTCCAAAATCATCCAGCCCATCCCAATAAATAGGTTCAGAACGATAGCCATTCGTCATCACAAATTCATCGATGGTTTTTATCAATCTTCCTGAAACAGTGAATATCTGAACCTGGGTTTCCAGCATACTGTTAGGCTGGTTATGGTCAAAATAAAATGCTGTGCTGGTGGTGAATGGATTCGGGTAATTCAATACATGATCAATAGCCAGTTCAGCAGATTCGGCTACCACAAATTCAGTATAGGCTTCTGATGAATTATTATGAACATCCCAAACTTTCAACGTCAATGAATGTGAGCCCTGCTCCAGTTTACTAAAGGGGTATTTTATAACACCCTTTGAATAGCTGTCGATATCTGATTCATAGTAATCATTGATAATTACTGACTTATTATTGTCGCCATCAAGGGTGGTTACAATATCATGGCCGATACCGGTGCCGACAGTATTTATCCCGCTGCTGTCACGAACATAGGCAAGAAGAATCGGGCTTTGATCTGTCATTCCGCCAAAACCAAAATTCTCGTCATTCAGATACAGATCAATTTCAGGGCCATTGTTATCGGCAGGGACATTCTCATCATAACCTCCGATGATAATATCTTTATAATATCCACTGGCATCAGTGCTTTCAGTATTGGCATAATAGCTGATCTTACCATACCCATAATTGTAAGCGATATCTTTTGGAACAATAAATGAGAATGTAAATTCACCATTCGTTACATTGGCCTTCCCTTTATAGAGGATTGCCAGTAAAAGCTCAAAGGTAAATGGTTTGCTCTCAGGATCCGTTACCAGGGTTTCCACTTTGGTTGGTTTATCAAAGACCGTTGGCCTTAAAATACCGTTAAAAGAAGAAAGAAGAATTCCATTTTCATCTACAACGGAACCTGTTACAGTTACTTTTTGCAAAGCCTTGATCGTATCACTTGAAGTACCAATAACAACATCGTTGATTTTGATCGTATTCACTCCATATTCAGGAATTACAAGCTGCAGTGCGGGATCGCCAAGCAGGACAAATTTCCGGTCGTTATCGGTAATATTGCCACTTTTATTTTTCGCATAGCGGATGAGGTCACCAAAACGAGGATATTCCCCATCTGTTTGCTCAAACATAAAGTCATACATAGCATTATTCAGCTGAAAATTCGGTGATCCGTAGGTAGCCCTGGCAGTGGTAAACAATGAGATTGCTCCACCATTCGGATTTAAGAGCACCAGTTCACCGGCCGACACCCTTGTTGGATCATCATAGCGGCTGAATTCACAGGTTGCTGTGATAAAAATGGGCAACTTATCGAAATTGGTCCAGCTGTTTATATCTGCTATTTCAAGGATACGTTCATGCGCCCATCCTGCTTCACCGCCATGGCCGGTATAGTTCATAACCATGGTACCTTTACTGATCCGTTCATTGATGGCCTGATTCACAAGAGGAGCTCTTTGTCCGCCAGAAGTGGACTCTTGCTCATATGCGTCCAGATAGATCTTGTCTACATTCAGGTTGCCATAGGAAGTATCCAGGCGAGTAGCCATTTTCTCGGCATGCGATTGCATATGAAGGTTACCGTCTTCATCATCAGCTACGAAACATACAATGTTTCTCCAGCTGCCGTAAGTTTCCGGAACTCCACTGGAATAATGAATGATCTTGTCGACCATTTCCCTGGCCGATTGTTGTGTTGAAACAACCAGTCGCCCTATTCCCAGATCCAGAAGATTTGGCCCTCCACCGCCTTCACCATCATCCAAAAAACCATAAAAATCGTCGGTTGCAATGGAGCTGATAATGTTCATCGACCTTTTATCTTCCCAGGTGGGGACAAAATTCGTGTTGTTTTCCAGTCTGTCTTTAAAATCATAAGAAGCATCACCAAAAAGCAGCAGGTAGCGGCATTCATTCCCCATTGATGCCTCATCGTAGAGCATCTTCATGAAGTTTCTGATGGCAACAATGTCCTGGGCCCCGGATGAAAACTCATTGTAAACCTTTTCAATATCGGTTACAAAAACATTCATTCCATCAAAATCTCTATGGTGGTTTGCAAGCCGTATTGCTTCGCTCATAAAAAGCGAATGGGTGATAATCACCATATCCGGTGCAGACAAACTATGCAAGTTCTGATTGGGGACTTTTTCCACAAAGGCGACACTGTAAAATGAGCTGCCGTCGAAGGAGGCAAATTCAAGCAGGGAATCAGCAGGAAGCCTGAATTTCAGCGAGGAACCATTCAGAATGGACCCTACTTTTGAAATATTCAACGGGTCTGTAACATTCCAGACAACGACGGATTGTGAAGCATTTGAAATTTCATATTCCGCAACATTGCCAATGCCCATTGAGAGTGGATCACGGAATGCAAGCTGTCCACCCGGAAAACTAAGATAGCGCCTTGCATTCAATGCAATGTAGTCCATCCATCCCATAGAGGCCGACAAGGGCTTGCTGTAATCCACCTTCATATTAAAAGATGAATTGCCAACTAAAAAGTCGGTGGTGGATGAGGATGTATTTGCAAATTGGTCGGTGGTAAAAGAAACCTGGGGAACAGGCAGCGTTTCCACCAATTGGCTTCCATTCAGATAATATTTGAAATTACTGGGTGAGCTTGACCTTGCAGCAACCCTGGTTTTCATTCTCACGGGTGATGAAGCAACAATATTGGGGAAGCTAAAAGCATACTCTTTTGTCAGTTGCACTTCATAAGGAGGATATTCAAACCAATCACGTCCGGTCCGGACGATGTTCAACTTATCTTCTTCAATAAACTTACGATCGGTAAAACTATTTACCTGATGTGTAAAATCCTGTACAACCGAAGATTGGTTGATTATTCTTTTGCCTGCTCCCAGGTCCGTTGTTAAAAAATAATAGGTAAAATTCGAATAGATATTTTTTGAATGATCAAACTGCCCCTCAATGCCATTCCATATCCAGGCATCGGGCGATTCACCATAAAACAAGATGTAATCAGACTGGTCAAAAGTACCATCGGCTTCGCCAACAACCTGAATAGGATTCTCCATCAGATCATCATACCTGAAAGCAGAGCAAGCCTCAGGAAGCATTCCACCGCCGTTTCCATAAATCCTGATGTTCCTCGGATCGATGGAAGAGAGATTGAGCCCCATGGAGGCCAGATCATTGTAACTGATCTTATAGACACCGGATGTTTGAACAGAGAACTTATACCAGTTTCCGTTTGCCAGAACCGAGTTTGCCTTATAAGATTGTCCTGAGGCACGCATCCCGCCAGGCAGGTCTTTAAGCGTAATATTTAAAGAAAATGAAACTAATTTCTGGTATTTTCCACTTGCAGGATTCTTCCTTAAAGGGATTAAAGAAATCGTTGCATATGCCTGTTTTCGCTCAATAGCTACAGCAGCTTTTGGCTCAGTCGCAGCAGTGATCATTTCATATCCCTCCAGGCTTTTGATATCAGCATCCAGATCTTCCCAAACAGTATTGCTTAGAAATGCTTC
Source organism: uncultured Bacteroidales bacterium (assembly GCA_964487735.1). GTDB lineage: Bacteria > Bacteroidota > Bacteroidia > Bacteroidales > B18-G4 > B18-G4. The sequence continues at coordinate 24,318 of CAZASJ010000036.1, forward strand.
CACAGTATAGGCCGGGGAACCAATCCTGATCCTTTCCATGTACACGGGCAAGCTTAGGGTTTCTACTTCATACCTGGCATCAGCAAAAGACAGTTCCGTAACAGATTTGGTATCCGTAATCCTGAGTTTACTTATAGGATTCCAGTCAATCGTTCGCTCATATGACCCGCTTTGTGCAAAACTCAACGCTGGAATCAATAAGAGGACTAAGAATACGCAGATGAAGCTTCTTTTAGGCATACAATTGAAATTAAGGCCGTTAGGGCGTATTTTACAGGTTTAGAATACAAAAATTGCATTTTATTTCCATCCTGTATATGCAAATTTCAAAATTAAACGTTCTACTTGTGTTTATATTGCGAAAACATGCTCACTACATCAAATATTTATATCTTATATTAAAAAAAATGTTTGTATTATTGTATGTTAATTTTTCAGAGGATCATTTTTGAATTTAATGATGACCAGAACAGCTCATATACTCATTTTGCTACTGTTTCTTGGATTAGCTTTCGGAAGCCAGGGTCAATCTTTGCCTGATCCTCATTTCAGTCAATTCTATGCAAACCCCCTCTATCTGAATCCTGCCCTGGCAGGCTCCAATGTGTGTCCACGACTGGGTTTGGGATACAGGAATCAATGGCCTTCACTGCCAAACAACTACCTTACCTATAATGCCTCTTTCGACATGTACGTCAGTAAGATTCATGGTGGTGTCGGGGTTTACTTTTTGGGCGACAATGCCGGAGGATTGTTGAATACGAATATCATTAGTGCTATGTATTCCTACCGGCTGAAAGTCGGGAACTGGACATATATTAGTTTTGCGCTGGAAGCCAGCTACATACAAACCAAACTCAATTGGAACGATCTTGTTTTTGGCGACATGATAGACCCGAATCTGGGGATCGTAAACCCAACTTCAGAGGTCCCGCCTGACAATACAAGCATTTCATATCCTGATTTTGATGCTGGTTTTGCCATATCCTACAAAGGAAGTATTTACGGGGGTGTTGCTGTACACCATCTCACGCAACCCGAAAATGGCTTTTATGATGCCGGATCCAGTAAACTTGAAATGAAATATACAGTGCATGGCGGAGGATTTATTGACCTCAGCGGCAATTACATAGACGATGAAAACTATGGAGACTTCGCAATATCCCCAAATTTTCTTTACATGCAACAGGGGGATTTTCATCAATTAAATGTAGGTTTGTACATTAATAAGCGCCCTTTCATTGCCGGTGCATGGTTCAGGCATAATTTTGAAAATGCAGATGCCATCGTCCCGATGATAGGAATAGATTGGAAAGGCCTTAAAGTAGGATACAGTTATGACATCACACTTTCAGGACTAAAAGGTTCCACCGGAGGTGCTCATGAGATATCCGCCGGATGGCAATTTAATTGTTTAGATCAAAAAAGAAGACGCGTTAGGGCAATAAACTGCCCGAGGTTTTAGTTAATAACACACAATTTATAATAAAGAAACCAAAAATGATGAAGTACAACAGATTAGCCCTCTTGTTCCTGACGATGATTTTCATCGCATCACTTTCATCCTGTAGCATATTCGGTGGAAAACACGAACGCTCCAGGACGACAGGTTGGGAATATAACAACCCGGAGAATGGCGGATTTGAAGTTTCCCCGGTCAGGGAACAACTCACAGGCCCCGGACTTATCCTTATTGAAGGTGGCACCTTCACCATGGGATCAACCCAGGAAGATCTTATGTTCGATTGGAATAACTTCCCACGCAGGGTAACTATTTCCTCATTCTATATGGATGAAACTGAGGTCAGCAACCTGGATTACCTGGAATATCTTTATTGGCTGAAGAGAATCTTCGGAACGGATTATCCACAGGTTTTTGTCAATGCTCTTCCCGATACACTGGTATGGCGCGACAGGCTTTCATACAATGAACCGCTTGTTGAGACATATCTCCGCCACCCGGCATACCATAATTATCCTGTGGTAGGTATTTCATGGATACAGGCAAATGATTATTGTTCATGGAGAACCGACAGGGTGAACGAGATGATCCTTATCCAGGAAGGTATTCTGGATCCGGATCCGGACCAGAAAAATGAAAATAACTTCAATACTGAGGCTTACCTCGCCGGACAATATGAAGGCCTGGTGAATAAACCTCTCAGAAATCTTGATCCTAACTCGACAGGCGAACGTAATGCCAGTATCAAGGATGGTTTGATCGTTCCTCGTTACAGGCTCCCAACAGAAGCCGAATGGGAATATGCGGCCCTCGGCCTTATCGGGAATACCTTGTATGAAAGGGTTGTGGAAAGAAGAAGATATCCCTGGAACGGGAACTATACCCGTACCGACGAAAAGAAATATTACGGAAGCTTCGTTGCCAACTTTAAAAGAGGCCGTGGTGATTATATGGGTGTAGCCGGAACATTAAATGATGGCGCCGATATCCCCGCACCAATTGGTTCATATTGGCCAAACGATTATGGCCTTTATAATATGGGAGGAAACGTAAGTGAATGGGTACTGGATATTTACAGGCCTCTATCATTGGAAGACTTTTCCGATTTTAACCCATATCGTGGTAACGTATTTCAAAATGCTGTCCGCGATCAGGATGGCTTCCTCGTCGACAAAGACAGCCTTGGACGTATCAGGTATGAAGAAGTTCCTGATGAAGATCTCGTTGGAAGAACAAACTACAGGAAAGCCGACAACAGGAACTATGATGATGGTGACCAGATGTCACAATTATCAGAAAGCAGCGACTGGCTTTCTGAGCCTACCGAATCGAACCAAACCAATGGCATGTATGAATACGGTGTTACATCCCTTATCAGCGATGATGCCCGTGTTTATAAAGGCGGTTCATGGAAAGACAGAGCTTACTATATGAGCCCCGGTCAAAGAAGGTTCATGAACGAAAATATGGCAACCAACTTTATTGGATTCCGCTGCGCTATGTCAAGGGTGGGAAGTCCTAATATTGGCCGCTAAACAAAGGATTTAGAAAATATTCAACCCCGTCTTTTAAAAAGGACGGGGTTTTTTTATATTTGTATGGATGGCACAGATAGAAGAAATATACAGGCATTACAGGGAATCCTCCTGTATAACAACCGATTCGAGGCAAATTAAGGAGAACTGCATTTTCTTTGCCCTGAAAGGAGATTCATTCGATGGCAATATTTTTGCCGCCGAGGCTCTTAAGAAAGGTGCCAGGCTGGTGATTGTCGACAATGAAAAATATGCTGTAGGCCCTCAATGCATTTTGGTTGAAGATTCACTCAGATGTTTGCAGGAACTGGCAATGTTTCACCGCAACAAGCTTGATATTCCAATAATTGGACTCACTGGCACCAATGGAAAAACAAGTACCAAAGAATTGATCCATCGGGTGCTGTCAACAAAATACAAGGTATATTCAACATCCGGCAATTATAACAATCATATAGGTGTTCCATTAACATTGCTTTCCATTGCAGATGATGCTGAAATGGCTGTGATTGAAATGGGCGCCAACCATATAGGTGAAATCGCTTTCTTATGCCGCTTGGCAAAGCCTGATTATGGATTAATCACCAATATAGGGAAGGCTCACCTGGAAGGATTTGGGAACTATGAAGGTGTGATCAGGGCAAAAACCGAACTATACGAGCACTTGCGAAGCATTGGTGGAAAGGTATATGTAAACTCAGATGATGAGTTGCTGATTGAATTATCATCTGGCATGAAAAGAGAAACCTACGGAAAGACAGCCGGATCCACCTACCATGCATCCATTGTTTCTTCCATCCCGAGGCTTGAGCTGAAGTGGCAGGGATTTGAGATCAGCACACAACTGTATGGAGAATATAATTTTGACAATGTAATGGCATCAATTGCTGTTGGTAATGAACTCATTACATCAGCCATCAGTAGTTATACACCCACAAACAACCGCAGCCAGTTGCAGCTTACTGATTCCAACACCCTTTACCTCGATGCATACAATGCCAATCCTTCATCCATGCTTGCCTCCATTGAGGCCTTTCGAAAACAGCCTGCATCAAATAAGGTTCTTATCCTGGGCGATATGTTGGAGTTGGGACAAGATTCTCATAAAGAACACAAATACATCCTGGATGAGATCCGGAATGCATTTAAGCTTGTACTCCTTGTTGGGCCTGAATTTAAACACGTAGCAGATGATAATTTCATCGTATTTAACGATACTTCAGAGGCTGCTGAATGGATCAAAAACAATCCAATTAAAAATGCTCATATCCTGGTTAAAGGCTCCAGGGGAATTGCTCTTGAAAACCTGATCGAATACTTATAATAAATCAGGAACGTGGAAAACCATAACTGCATAGGGGTCATGTCAGGGACCTCACACGACGGCCTTGACATTGCATATTGCCAATTCACAGAAGTGGAAGGCAAATGGTCATTTAAGATATTAAAAGCAGAAACCATCCCATACAGCCAGGAATGGAAAAACAGGCTATTAGCACTTCCTGAAGCAGAAGAGAACGCTATAAGAGAAGCCGACCTGGCTCTGGGAGATTATATTGGTAAAACTGTAAAAACCTTTATTGATGCCAATGGCATCAATACAGATTTTGTTGCATCCCATGGCCATACAATCTTTCATCAACCTTCGAGGGGGATCACTCTTCAGATCGGTAATGGCAATAGCATCGCAGCTCATTGCGGCACAAAAGTTATAAACAACTTCAGAACTGAAGATGTAGCCCTTGGCGGACAGGGAGCACCCCTGGTACCTCTTGGCGATCAGCTTCTGTTTGCACAATACGATTATTGTATAAATATCGGGGGTATCGCCAATATTTCTTATGAATCGGAAGGGAAACGCATTGCTTTTGACATTTGCCCCGCAAACATGGTATTGAATTATCTTGCCGGGAAAAGAGGAAAAGATTATGATGATGGTGGAAAGATGGCCTCAAAGGGAAAGGTCATTGAAAAAGCCCTTGTGCAAATGGAATCTCTTCCGTATTACAGCTTGACAGGCCCGCGATCACTTGGCCGGGAGTGGGTCATCGAAAATATCTTGCCGCTTATGGAAGCATATGCAGACTGGCCGATTGAGGACCAACTTGCAACATTTACAGAACATATTGCTTTGAGGATTTCCTCAATACTGAACAATACAACTGAAACAATATTGGTAAGCGGAGGAGGTGTATACAACTCATACCTGATTGAACGGATAAAGTCTCTTTGCAAGGCAGAGATCATTGTCCCCGCCCCATCCATCATTGATTATAAAGAAGCTATGATCTTTGCATTCCTGGGTTTGCTCAGACTAAAAGGAATAAACAATGTTCTTGGATCAGTTACCGGCTCAGGAATGGATCACTGCGCCGGAAAAGTCTTTAATCCCCATGATTATGAATTATGAATTATGAATTATGGATTATGGATTATCCTCTTTCGTTAAAACTACAGAGGAGACGCTGGATTATCCTCTTTCGTTAAAACTACAGAGGAGACGCTGAATTATGGACTCTCA
>CAZASJ010000037.1:0-29203 GCA_964487735.1 uncultured Bacteroidales bacterium
GATTTATTATGATTAATGGTTTAAATTTGAGCAAATTTACAATAATCTCTCTAGCGATGCATTCTAATATGGATAACCTTTAATACAATCTATTATGAAAAGAAATGCCATCAAATTTTTGGCTTTAGCTTTTTTCGCCTTTCTGTTAAGCAGTTGCCTGACGGTTGAGAAAAAAGAGTACAAATGGGAAATAACCGGTGATAATTCCGGAATCCTTACCATTACCTATATGAACATCATGTCTGATATGGATGATACCCTGGATGTAACACAGGAAGATTTTGATGAACTTTTAAACTCATATCTGTTAGGGACTTATATTGATGAGCGCTATCCTATGGCCACCAATATTGAGAAAAGATTGTATGTAAAAGACAATCAACTTTGGGGCGAGGTGATCATGGAGTTTGATGATTTGCAGTCAGTGCATCTCTACCAGCACGATAAAAAAGGCCCCTATATGTTTTGTGTGAATACTGCAGAGGATACTGAATCCTATGGTGAATCAAACGGTGAATTTGGAGGTGATTATATGCCGGTTGTATTCTGGCCATCGAAAACGAAGGAATTAGGATTAACAACCATAATAAGCGATGTTACGGAATCGACACTGAGCCTGGTCGGCCCGTATTATAAGTGGAAAGAATAAAAAAAAAGCCCCGAGGGGCTTTTTTTTTTATTTGCACTGATGATTTCTCTGATGAGGAGGAGCTATGCCCGTGCTTTTTGGGCTTCTTTCACCATGCCCCTTACCCATCCTTTCCATTAGCTTTCTCTTGAAGTTGTTTTCAGCCTCATAGAGTTTAAATATCTTCGTAGCTGGCAGAATCTTAGAATACTTGCTATGATATTCCTTTTTAAGGTTAAGCAGGGCTTCTTCCTGTTCAAAACGATTGTTCATCATTTCTTCTGCTTTTTCGTTCGATAATTCTTCCTTTTCTTCTTGTCCTCTGAATCTTTCCATCATATCCTGGGTGAGATCGCTGCGTTTTTTTTCCTGTTCATTATATAGTGGCCAGAACTTTTCGGCCTCTTCAGGAGTCAGGCTAACTTGTTCTGTAATGAAAGCGATCTTTGCAGCTCTGATCTTAATACCCATTTCTGCTCTTTCACTATTCACTTTTTCCTTATCGGTTTCCTGACCCTGGGCAGGGATGACCATGGCAATCATTAGCATGGCCATTAAAATGCTGATTGATAATTTTAATGTTTTCATAATATCTGTTTTTGTATTTAATATTCGTTAATAATGTGATACTCTATATGGTTTTCTGCCAGAAGGTAATCGATGATAATATCATCGGAAATGTTCTCTGTTTCATCACTAATAAATTGAATTGTTTTCAGTGAATCATCTTCGATGAACGAAAATATAGATACCTCCTCAAGGTCAGCCAAACTGTTGATACTATATCGATATATTTCACTCATGCTGTACTCATCAAGAGACAAATCTTCTGTTTGTTTATTCATGAATACAATTGTTAGCACAGAACCGGCAAAAAGCAAGATTGCAGCTGCAGCTGCAAGCCAATTGTATCTGCCGGATAGAAAAGTGGATTGTGAAACAATAGTATCATTGCTTTTGCATGTTTCCAACACCCTGCTTTTGAGGCCTTCGAAATACGCTTCGGGTACCCGGTAGGGTATTTCTTTCCCGAACATATCCTTCAGCCTCTGGTCTGATCCGTTCTCGTTTCCGTGTATGTTGTTTGTATTGTTCATTTGCTGGTTTGATATTCGTTTTCTGCAATGGTTTAATTTATCAATACCTGTTTCTCAATTTTCTTTACGGCAAGGTGGTACGAAGTTTTAAGAGCACCAACTGATGTTCCTAATATGGCCGACATCTCATGATACTTTAGTTCATCGAAATATTTCATATTGAATACCAACCTTTGCTTTGCAGGAAGCATCAAAATAGCTTTCTGTAATTTTATACTGATCTCATCTCCTGAAATTAAGGGGTCATTATCAAGGCAAGCAGCCAATTCATGTCCTCCTTCTTCAAGGGAGATGGCCTTATGACGTTTGGCTTTTTTGATAAAAATCAGGGATTCATTTGTGGCAATCCTGTATAGCCAGGTAAACAATTGGGATTCTGATCTGAATTTTGCCAGGCCTTGCCAGACTTTAATAAATGTATTCTGTAAAACATCATCAGCATCTTCATGATTCACAAGAAAACGGCGGATATGCCAGTATAAGCGCTTCTGATACTTTTCTAATATCAATATGAAGCCCTTCTCACGACTGCTTTCATCCTTAATAAGGTCTAGTATTTCTTTGTCATCATTTTTCACTGCTAAAATTTGATAAGATATACTCTTTGATAAAAATAAGGCACAAGGGTTTAAGTTGGCTGAAGTTTTTTAAGCCAATTAAGATTTTTTATGATTTACAGCTGTATAAACAGGCTTCAGGATCATCTCATGTCTACAACTTCGACATCTTCATAATCCTCTTTATTGAAAGTGAAATCAGCATCGGTTACGCCAACATCAGGGCTAAGTTTATCGATCTTATAATGCATTTCACCTCCGTTCTTGTCCTGGATGGTAATCTCTGAGAATTCCTCTTTATCGGCATTTACAATAACATCAAGCTTCACCCATTTTTTACCTTCTTCCGGTTTAAGCTCAATAACCTGGTAATTGACACCATCAGTTTTGTACTCTTTTACAAGCCTTGCTTTGTATTGGTCATTGTAACTTGTCAGGATTTTTGAAGGTGTGATGGTTTCTTCATCTTCCTCAATGGCATTGATCTGTACCTCCCAGGCATCTTCGATGAAAGTCCAGATGGTCTCTCCATCACAAATCACTTTCTGACCTTCGATGTCAAGAATATATTTATCACCGCTAATGAGTAATTTGCCTTTTTCGCTAACATCATCACCGCTGCCAGGGTCGGCATATGTAAATGTGAACTCAACCTCAACTGATTCGAATTCCTGCATCTTCTTTGTTATGGTCTCTATGATGCTTTCTGCTTTCTTGCTTTGTGGGAAAACGGATGCCGAGAAAAGCATTCCGATAATAAGTATTAATGTTGCTCTCATTGTTTACTCCTTCTTTTGATCTAAATCTTTCAAAAACTGTTCCAAACTCATTTCATCACTGATTCTAACCTCCCTTGCCTTGCTCCCTTCAAAAGGACCAACAATCCCGGCTGCTTCCAGCTGGTCAATGATCCTTCCGGCTCTGTTATAACCTAATTTTAATTTTCTTTGGAGGAGTGAGGTGGATCCCTGTTGAGTTTGGACGATGATCCGTGCTGCTTCTTCAAAAAGTTCATCCCTGTCGCTGGGGTCAAAATCATGTGGCCCATCAATTTCTTCATCCATATATTCAGGTAAATGAAACGCATGAGGATAAGCTCTTTGTGAACCAATAAAATCAGTAACCCTATCCACCTCGTGGGTATCCACAAATGCGCATTGCAGCCTAACCAGGTCATTGCCTGTTGAAAGCAACATATCGCCTCTTCCAATAAGTTGGTCAGCACCACCCGTATCAAGAATGGTCCTGGAATCAATCTTTGAAATTACCCGGTATGCTATCCTGGCTGGGAAATTCGCCTTGATGGTACCTGTAATGATATTAACCGATGGACGTTGCGTAGCGATGATCAGGTGTATTCCAACAGCCCTCGCAAGCTGTGCAAGCCTTGTAATTGGACCTTCGATCTCTTTCCCGGCGGTCATGATAAGATCAGCAAATTCGTCTACGATCAAGACCAGGTAAGGAAGATAACGGTGTCCGTGCTCAGGATTTAGTTTACGGGCAGTAAACTTAGTATTGTATTCTTTAATATTCCTGACCTGGGCATCTTTGAGCAATTCATAGCGGTTATCCATTTCTATACCCAATGAATTCAATGTGCGAACCACTTTGCGGGTATCTGTAATGATAGCCTCTTCCGAATCAGGAAGCTTGGCAAGAAAATGCCTTTCGATCTTTGAAAAAAGTGTCAATTCAACTTTTTTGGGATCAACAAGGATAAATTTAAGTTCTGAAGGATGCTTATTGTAAAGCAGTGATGTGAGGATCGCATTTAATCCAACTGATTTTCCCTGTCCGGTGGCACCTGCCATCAGAATGTGAGGCATCTTGGTAAGGTCAGCAATATAGCTCTCATTGGCAATGGTTTTCCCAAGGCCGAATGGCAATTCATATTTTGAGTTCTGGAACTTATCAGATGATAAGATCGACTTCATGGAAACGATTTCACTCTTGCGGTTTGGGACTTCAATTCCTATGGTTCCTTTTCCGGGGATGGGAGCAATGATGCGAATCCCCATAGCTGAGAGACTGAGAGCAATGTCATCTTCCAGGTTCTTGATCTTGGAAATTCTTACACCGGGAGCAGGGATGATTTCATACAATGTTACGGTTGGCCCAATGGTAGCCTTGATCTTGTCAATCTGTATATTGTAATTCGATAAGGTCTTTACAATGCGGTCTTTATTGGATTCCAGCTCTTCGGTTTCTACACTTATACCACCACCACCATAATCGTCAAGTAGATCAAGAGTTGGATATTTGTAATGGCCCAGATCAAGTTTTGGGTCATATTCAGTATCAATGGTATAATGTTCCCTGACTCCGTCTTTCGCCTGCTTCTCCGGCTTGGTTTCTTCAATGGTAAGTTCTATGTCAGATCCAGCCTCTTTTTCTGCTTTCACCTTTTCTTCAGTTTCATTATCGAAAGGGAGATCACTGTTTTCAATAGCATTCTCTTTTTCTGCATCTCCACCAGGGTTGGCTTCCTCCTTTTTAATGCTTTCATCTTCAGTAACAGAAAACTCAACCGTATTGTAAATGTCTTCCTTTACTTCATTGTGTTTGCTATCAGCAGACTCGGGATTTTCTTGTTCCTGTTTCGGAATTCTCTTTTTGAAGGGTGATTTGAATTTGAAATTGAAATTGATGATCAAAAAGCCAAATAAGACAAAAATAAGGAGGAAAATCGTCCCCGGAGGGCCTACAAAGCCATCAAGATAATTATTGATCTCGTATCCAAATATACCGCCAAGGATATCCATGTCAGTGTTTTTGAAGATGAGGGCAAAAGCTACTGAGAACCAAAGGAGGGCAACAAATGACCATTTGAATGTTTTACCGATTGGTAAAAATGCCTTTTTGAATAACATATTATAACCCCAGACAAAGAAAAACAGACAAAACAAGATAGAGGATACGCCAAAGCCTTTTTTAATAAAGAGCCCCGCAATGGCAGCGCCCATTCTTCCGCCCCAGTTATTGGCCTGTATTTCATCGCTCATTAAAATATCTTTGAATGCACTGACCGTAAAAAGGTCGTCGCTGCTACCGGCAAACCAATTCATTAAATACGAGACGAATGAGAGCAATAGATAGAAAGAAAGTAAAATCAGAAAGAACCCCATGATTCCCTTGAATTTCTCATTTTTCAGGAAAGCGAAGAGACTGTTTCTGTTTCTGATTGTCCGGGTTTTTGCGCTTTTCGTCTTTCCGGCCTTCTTTTTCGCTTTATTATCAGCAGGCTCGTTCTTTTTAAGTTGATTTGTTTTTATAGGCATGTATATGGTTTGTGATGGCCTTACAAAGTTATAAAAAAAGCACCGCAATCATGCGGTGCTTTTTTATCTTATTATTGATACAGACATTTTTGGTTTGGGTTTACATCCCGCCCCCATACATCTGGTTCATTTCTTCACGTGTTTTTTTCACGTATCCTTCAGGAACTTCAAACTCTGAATCCGAAATTTTCTTTTTGTCAACGGAGGTAGCTTCCATTTTCATCATCATACCCTGGCCTGCTTCAAGTTCAAATTCCATCAAAGCACCAGGAACATCTTTAAAATATGGGTTGTCCATATTGAAAGAGCTAGACTGGATCTCGTCAGTAAAATAAACAGTAAAGATCATTTCTTCGCCTGATGTATTGACTGTCACAACAGCCTTGCTGCATTCATAACCTGCAATTTCCTTGGTCTCGTCCTTGATCTCAACTTTCACATCCTCATTGCTTTCCATATCTTCCATGAGGTCTTCCTCTGTTTCTACATAATAGAATTTCTGTCCCATCATGCTTACGCAATTTGTGATCGTTTTGGCTTGGCCATCCATAATCTGAATTTGCGAGCCCATCTGGCCCATACTGATCTCGAATTTTGACATATCTCCACTGACAGTCATTTTCGCAACCTTAGGCATCATGGCTGACATGCTTGGGTCAACTTCCATTCCTGAGAATGATATTTTATAATTGATCACTCCCTCAAAGTCTTTAGCCATTGAACAGGATGTGATACCCATGATGATCGATACGACCAACATGAAACTGAGCATTTTTTTCATAGTAAATTATTTTGATATTAATTAATGACGCAAATATAAATTAATTCACAAGGCGAAACAACTTGTTCCATCTGATTTTACCATCAAACCAGCCTTTATCAGGCGCCAGAGAGAGCCATACAAAAACTGCTTTCCCAACGATATGGTCCTCTGGTACAAATCCCCAATACCTTGAATCGGCAGAATTATGCCTGTTGTCTCCCATCATGAAATAATAATTCATTTCAAAGGTGTAAGAGTTCCTTTCTACACCATCAATAAAAATCTTGTCGTTCTTCACTTCAAGGTCATGGCCTTCATAAGCATGTATAACCCTGCGGTAAAGATCGATATTTGAGGGATTGATCTCAACTGTTGCTCCAGCCTGAGGAATATACAGTGGACCGAAATTATCAACACTCCAACCATAATCGGGATTATAAGGAAATATCCTGATAAGGTCTTCGGGATTGTGGGATGGATGAATGATTTTGCTTACTGATCGTACAATTGGCGTTTCAGCCAATTCTGCTGCAGCATCTTCATTCATGTAAGCATAAGTGACCTTTGGATTGGCAGAGGGGATTACCTCATAGATACCTATTTTGTCAATGAGACGATCGCTTAACCTTGATCCATCTGTGACTACCTGGTAGCTGAATTGGGCATATTTAGGATTTACAAGTGCCTTGCCGTTGATGAATACTTGCTGTTCGATAATTTGCAAAGAATCGCCAGGCATTCCAACACAACGTTTAATGTAATTTTCTCTTTTGTCAACAGGCCTTGCGATGATGTCTCCGTATTTTCGTTTGTTATTCCGGACATCATTTTTACCATTTTGCCTCACAAGGCTGTAATAGCTGTCGTTGCTCTGGTATACCGATGATAATGTATCTCCGTCGGGATAATTGAATACAACCGCATCGTACCTTTCTACATCACCCAATCCCGGATAGCGATAAAATGGAAGACGGATCCATTCCAGGTAAGATTTTGTAGTACTTGTAAGCGGGAGTGTGTGATGGACAAAGGGGAATGACAGGGGTGTCATAGGTACCCTGGGGCCATAACTCACTTTGCTGACAAAAAGGAAATCACCCCTTAACAATGAACCTTCCATTGATGAGGTGGGTATTGTGTAAGCTTCTATGAAGAAGGTGCGGATAATTGTTGCAGCAACAACAGCAAAAATGATTGCATCAACCCACTCACGTGCTGCTCCTTTTTTTACTTTAACTCGCTTATCAGGGTCGGTATATTTTTCTTTTGGGGCAAAGCCCAAATAGGGGAGGTAGAAGAAGGGAAAAAGAACGCCAAGCGCTTGTGCACCAATGCTTTCTTTGCTAAAACATTTTAATACTTCCACCACCATGAGTAGGATCACAAAAACATTGATGAAAGGTACAAGGATGAATATGTACCACCAGACAGGTTTTTTAATGATCTTCAGCCAGATGTAAAAGTTAAGGAAAGGTATAATGGCTTTCCATCCTGCTTCACCTGCCTTCTCAAAGATCCGCCACAGACCTGCAACAGACAATAACAGGAAAATAAAACTCGTGATCATGTATCCACTCATATCAGTATCATATTTGCAGCCAAATTAAGGGTAATAATTTATATGCCTTTAGGATTCTGTGTTAAATATTGTTAAAGCTCAGGCAGGGTCATTCATTGTCATTAAGCAAATCTGTCATACTGAAACAGCCTTTTTTCCCGATCAACCATTCAGCAGCCATGACCGCTCCAAGTGCAAAACCCTTTCTTGAATGAGCAGTATGTCGAATTTCAAGACTGTCGATATCCGATTCGTATTTCACAAGATGGGTTCCGGGTACCTTGTCCTTCCTGACGGAAATGATTTCAATTTCATTTTCTATATCCGTGGGTTTATTTACCCATTTCTTTTTTATCGGATGTAAGTTTATGATATCATTGGCAAGGCTGATGGCTGTACCACTAGGAGCATCTTTCTTACCCTTGTGATGTGTTTCTTCGATAGAGAGCTTATAGGGAGCATATTTGCCGGCCAGTTGTGCGAGCCTTTTGTTTATTTCAAATGTGATATTCATTCCGGGGCTATAATTACTTGCATAGAAAAATGCGTTTCCACTATCCTGGCAGAATTGTTTAACAAACTCTAATTCATCCGTCCATCCTGTCGTCCCGGAAACAACTGCAAGGCCTGCCTCAAAACACCTCAATATGTTATCCCTGGCTGTTTCAGGCATACTGAATTCAATAGCAATATCTGCGCTTTTTAATGCTTTGGCCGCTTCATTCCATTCAGATTCATTATCAATTATCGAAACGATCTGATGCCCTCTTTCAAGCAACATTTCCTGAATTTCCATTCCCATCCGGCCATATCCGATGATTGCAACTTTCACGTATTTAAAATTTTAATGTTAATTTCAATCCTGACACCGTCCGAAGATCATCCCTTCTGACTTGGATCATTGGATCCAGCCTGATGGTTAAGTCCTCACTGACATCATAATCAAAAAAGTGGGCATCAACGCTGGCATCCACTATGTTGAGTATGTACCACAAACCACCAATGATATAACTCAATTCCATATTCCTTCTGTGGTAATTCTTGCTATCAAGTAGTTGCTGCTCATCATACTTGCCAACGTAATCATTGTCGATATATCCAGAATCCCCGGCTGCCACATAGGAGTAAGCTTCTCGGTATTTTTTGTATTCCCGGGCATTGGTGACAATAAAATAGGTGATAAGGCCTATACCAGCATAAACAATTGGTATTTTCCAGTATTTCTTGTTATATGCCTGACCAAGTCCTGGCAGTACGGCAGAGAAAATAGCAGCTTTGGTCGGAGAATGTAGTTTTACTGCACTTGTATCTACCGGCTCTTTCACTTGGGCCTGTAATTGTTTCAATGGCGTTAAAATGCTCAATGCAAGGCATATTGCAATTCCCAATACAAGTATTCCGGCATTGCCTGTTTGCAATCTTTTTCTATTTGTAAAGGATTTCTTATTTAGAAGCATATTTCAGGAACCTTCTTTATCGAGCAAGCCTATGATGCGGCTAAAATCCTGGTCAGATTCAAAGGAGATAACGATTTGTCCTTTTCCATTATTATTCCGGCGAATATTAACTCCAGCATCAAGTTTTTCACGGAGTGATGATGCAGATTCGTTAAAATATTCAGGTACGGGTACAGGATCAGGCCTTTTGCTTACATTTCCTTCAGACATTTGCCTGACAAGCTCTTCTACTTGCCTTACGGACATATCATTGCTGATGATCTTCTTGACAATACGGATTTGTTCTTCCTGATCTTCAATGCTTATGATGGCCCTTGCATGTCCCATGCTGATCTTAGCATCGCGCAATGCCAGTTGTGCTTCTGCCGGAAGCTTGAGCAATCGGAGATAATTTGTAATAGTGGATCTGTTCTTACTTAGCCTTTCGCTGAGTTTTTCATGGGTTAGGCTGCATTCTTCTATGAGTCTCTGATAACTGATGGCTATCTCTATGGCATTAAGGTCTTTACGATGAATGTTTTCGATGAGGGCCATTTCAAGCATTTGTTCATCATTGGCAACCCGGATATAGCAGGCGATCTCTTTAATCCCGGCAAATTTGGTGGCGCGTAGCCTGCGCTCACCAGAGATAAGCTGGTATTTGTCGTACCCAAGCTTACGGACGGTAATGGGTTGAATTATTCCTTGTGATTTGATGGATGCAGCAAGCTCCTCTATAAGTTCAGAGTCGAAATGGTCGCGTGGTTGAAATGGGTTTGCTTCAATTTTTTCCAATGCTATGTTTGCAATGGCACCAACCACATAATTGCCGGAAATATCCTTTGAAGTGATATCGGTTTCCGGACTTTGTAAAATGGCATCCAGTCCTCTTCCCAAAGCTTTCTTTTTAGTTTTCATCTTCGATATCTATGTATTTGTCAGCCTCATCGATATTGGTCATACCATACTTTTGAAGGATCTCCCTTGCCAGATTCAGATAGTTAATAGCTCCTGTACTGTTAGCATCATGCATGATAATTGTTTCTCCGAAACTGGGTGCTTCTCCGAGTTTTGTATTCCGGTTAATGATGGTCTGGAAAACCATTTGCTGGAAATGGGTTTTCACTTCATCCACAACCTGCCGTGACAGGCGGAGACGGCTGTCAAACATGGTGAGCAGGATGCCTTCAATGTCCAGCTTTTCATTCAGGCGGGTTTGTACTATCTTAATGGTATTGAGCAACTTGCCGAGGCCTTCAAGGGCGAAGTATTCACATTGGACAGGTATAATAACTGAATCGGCTGCGGTGAGTGCATTCACGGTGATCAAACCCAAGGATGGTGAACAATCTAACACAACAAAATCGTAATTGTCTTTTATCTGATCAATCACCTTGCGCATCATCTTTTCCCTGTTTGGTAAATTAATCATTTCTATTTCTGCACCTACAAGATCGATATGAGCAGGAAGTACAGAAAGGAAGGGGGTGTTGGTTTCCATGATGACATTATTGGGTTCCAGGTCATCCATGATGCATTCATAAATACTTGCCTGAATCTTTTTGGGGTCATATCCCAGGCCTGATGTTGCATTTGCCTGAGGGTCTGCATCCACAATCAGCGTTTTGTATTCCAAGACTGCCAGACCGGCACCCAGATTAATAGCAGTAGTTGTTTTACCAACACCGCCTTTTTGATTTGCGATGGCAATTACTCTTCCCATATTTTGATTAAGATGATGGTATGTTTATTAGTAACAAAGGTACGAAGATTTGAATATTTTATTTTGCGTCACGGCAATTAGTTATTAACTCATGTTAATTATCACAAGCATAAAAAAAGCTGCCAGAAAAGACAGCTTTAAGGTCTAGATGTCCGACCTTTAAATGTCTTCTTTAATATCGTCGGGATCACCAAGATCCTCAAATTCGACTGATGGAATGTTTTCGGTCTTAAGCACTTCTGGTTCAGCTTCTGGCTCAACTGCTTTCGTTCCCGTTTCTATGAAATCAATGACTTCGGTAAGACCTCGTGAGAATTTTTCAAAATCCTCTTTGTAAAGGAATAATTTGTGTTTTTCGTAAAAGAATTTTCCTGAATCATTATTGAAACGCCTTTTACTTTCAGTAATAGTCAGGTATTGTTCTCCTGATTTGGTAGCCTTCACATCAAAAAAGTAGGTCCTTTTCCCTGCTCTGATCACCCTTGAATAAATCTCCTCCCTGTTTAAATCATTGTTGTCTTTCTCTTCCATGTCGTTTTTTTTGATTTATATTTCCTCTGTAATGGCAAAAATAAAAATATTATTTATCTAGCAATTATAAATTTCAAAAATCTTCACTTTACCTGATTTATTTTTTCAAACGGCTATGTATTTTACTTTACAAGACATCATTTCGGGAATAAAGGTTGCATTGACGTGATGCGGATATCCGGGATTTAACATAGGCTGCCTACCGATTGAATATGATGCATAGCAGAGAAGCGCTTAATTGTACCAAATTTAAACAGAAGAATTGCTTATTTTTGCACTATGTTCAGGCAGGTACATAGGGTTGGTGTATATCGGGTATTCCTTTTCCGTTTCGTATTGGTCATTATATTCATGAGCCTGTCCCGATTGCTGTTCTATAGCTTTAATATTCAGTTTTTTAAGGATTTGGATGGCTCTGGCCTGTGGATGGCCTTTATGGGTGGTATCCGTTTTGATCTATCTGCAGCGATCGTTTTAAATGCTTTGTACATATTCATGAATGTGCTGCCCGTCCCATTCCGGAGCAGGATATTCTGGCAAATACCTGCAACGATTTTCTATTATATTTTTAATATTCTCAGTTTTGCGCTGAATAGCATTGATACTGTTTATTTTCGCTTTACCTCTAAGCGAATGACAGCCGATATTTTTTCATTTATAAGCACCGGTGAAGATGATATTATAACCTTGATCCCCCGTTTTATATCTGACTTTGCTGTGGAATTTATCAGCTGGATAGTACTCTCTGTAATATTTGTTTGGTTGGGTTCAAGGATGAGGGTAAGACGAGAGGATGCTAAAAATGTACTTAGATTTTATGTTCTAAACAGCATCCTTTTCCTGCTTGTGGGAACAGCTGCCATTATTGGTATACGGGGAGGCTTTCAACTCAGGCCGATTACAATTATCAACGCCGGACAGTATACAAATGCCAAGAATGTTTCATTGGTGCTCAATACACCCTTTTCAATTATAAAGTCATATGGGCATACCGGAATAAGTGAAGTTCATTATTTTGAAGATGAACGCATACCACAGGAACTGTTTAATCCCATAAGTATTCCTCTGCTTACGGATTCTTCAGATGCTTTCAAGCCATACAATGTGGTGGTGATCATCCTGGAAAGTTTTGGCACTGAATATATTGGTGCATTGAACAACGATTCCGGTCATAGGAGTTATACGCCAAATCTTGATACAATCATTTCAAATGGAATGGCATTCAGGGCATACTCCAATGGCAAGCAATCCATGGAGGCCTTGCCTGCCATTGTTGCCGGTTTGCCATCGCTCACCACACGGCCATACATCACCTCTGCATATGGGAGTAACAATATCAATAGCCTTGCAAGTTTGCTGAAGGTAAAAGGGTATACCAGTGCATTTTACCATGGAGGAAGAAACGGGACCATGGGATTCGAATCATTTATTGACATAGCCGGATTTGATGCCTATTATGGAAAGGATGAATATGGAAATGATGATGATTTTGATGGCAATTGGGGGATTTATGATGAGCCCTTCTACCATTTCTTTAAGGATGGCCTGGACATGATGAGAAAGCCTTTTGTTGTAGGATTTTTTTCTCTCTCTTCCCATCATCCTTATTCAGTCCCGGAAAAGTATAAAGGACAATTCAACAAAGGTACACTCGCTATTCATGAAAGCATTATGTATGCTGATCATGCCCTGGGATCGTTTTTTAAACAGGCTGCTGCCTCTGATTGGTTCGAAAATACCCTTTTTATTATTACTGCGGATCATACGTCTCTTTCTTATGAAAAGGAATATCAGACAAGGGCAGGGATTTATGCCATCCCTCTGATCTTTTACATGCCGGGGAAAATTAAAGCCTTCATCTCTGAAGATATCGCACAACAAACAGATATCCTGCCCAGTGTTATGGGCTTTTTAAAATACGATATGCCATTTTTATCATTCGGCAATGACCTTTTCGATGAAAATGGCAAGCGCTTTTCTATTAGCCACCTTGATGGCAATTATCAGTTGATCAAAGATGGATATAGCCTTCATTTCGATGGCAAGCGTGCAAGTGGTTTTTTTATGCTCAAGGATAAAGGCCGGGAAAATCTTCTTGATGTTGAAAATGATCTTGCATCGAAAAATGAAATGTTCCTGAAGGCCATCATACAACAATACAATCACCGGATGCTGAATAACCAATTAATCGTCCGACAGGCCTATGAATAGGGATCGAAAACATAAGATGCTGATCATCATAAATCCGATATCCGGGGTCAAAAAACGTGGCTTGGATGAATTCAGGAAGCTGATTGAATCACATCTTGATCAGGGCTTATTCGAAGCAGATTTCCGGGTAAGCTCTTATGCCGGGCATGCATCGGAAATCGTTGATGAAGGACTTAAGTCAGGGATTCTATATTTTGTGGTAGCCGGAGGCGATGGCAGCATCAATGAGGTTGCTGCAAAACTCAAAGGTACTGAGGCCATCATGGGGATTCTCCCTGCGGGTTCTGGCAATGGACTTGCACATCATCTCGAGATCCCGGTGAATAGCAAAGATGCAATCGCAGTATTGAACGCAAATAAAGTTGAAAAGATCGATACCTGTATGGCCAACGATGTCTTTTTCATCAGCATTGCAGGCATCGGCTTTGATGCCAGGGTTGCCAGGCAATTTGCCAAATCAAAACAACGTGGCTTTCGAACATATGCCAGGATAGCGATGAAAGAATACTTCAGGTACAAATCACGAAAATATAGCTTACATCTGGATGGTAAAGAGTTAAAGGTATCGGCTTTTTTTATCAGCTTCGCGAATTCAGGCCAGTTTGGGTACAATACCAGAATTGCGCCGGGTGCTTCTATCAAAGATGGCAAAATTGATGTCTGCATCGTTCAGAAACCACCCGTCAGTGCCATCCCGCACATAGCCGGGCTGATGTTCCGAAGGCAGATCGATCGCTCAAAATATATGGATATCTACCAGGCCTCTGAAATAATTGTTAAAAGAAAAAAAGGCAAAAGCGTGAATATCGACGGCGAGGCCATCAGCTTGGATAAGAAGATCAATATTAGGATTTCTCCTGCATCACTAAACGTAATTATTCCCTAAAATTATCATATGTCAGCAAAAAAACGTCCATCAGGAATCGTATATTCTACCAATCCTGACTACACTTACAACTTTGATGAAAATGCACGGCAGGAAACCCTGAAGTCGTCGGAACAGGACTTAAGAGTTCATCTGGTAAGCCTGAAGGGAAATAAAAAGGCTACTATCATCAAGGGATTTATAGGATCAGACGAGGATCTGAAAGAACTTGGTAAAAGACTTAAATCCGCCTGTGGTGTTGGAGGGAGCGTAAAAGATGGAGAAATCATCATTCAGGGTGAGCAGCGCGAGAAAGTGATCGCTTTGCTCCACAAAGATGGCTATAGTGCCAAGAAATCAGGTGGCTAGTTCATGCCCGGGTCTACAGGAAAATTGGACCAATAGGAATAATCGCTTCCAAGCTTTTCTAATGCATGTTCCCATAGTAAATCAGGTTCTGTATTCATAAGTGCAGATGCAGGCATGCCTGCTACAAGCCAGGAATTTCGTTTTAATTCATCTTCGAGTTGATTGCTTCCCCAGCCTGAATAACCTACACAAAATCGAATCTGGTTGATGTCAATCTGCTTCAGTAATAATAATTCCCTTACAATGTCAATATTGCCTCCCCAGTATAATCCATTCATGATCTCAAGACTGTCTTCGATCAGGTCACCCAGGGTGTGAACGAAAAACAGACTGGAATTGTTTACCGGGCCACCCAGAAAAATCTGCCCCTTATATTCAGGAAAATCAGTAACGATTTCATTAAATTTATTGTCGATGGGCTTATTCATGATAATTCCAAACGATCCTTCATCGCTATGGTCGGCGAGAAGTACAACCGAGCGCTTAAAGTAATTATCCGAAAGCAATGGTTCAGAGATCAGAATCTTTCCCTTTGAAGGCTTAATTTCGTTGGTCTTTATTTTTACTATTTTATTAAAATCAATCATTCCCTGCAATAAAATCAAATGTGTTACCTTTGAACATTAAACAAAAATAATACCATTTAGGCCTGATGACAACAGAAGGAGCCGGACTGTTTAATAAGTTACGAACAGAATTTGATCAATTTACCTACGAGGGGTTCTCTTATGCGCTGATTAACAATGAATTGAGAATTCGGTATGATTTCAATCTTGGGAATAAGTACTTTTTTCACCCCGAACATTCCTTTCTACTTCCTGAAGATTTCAATGAAAATAAACTGTCAGATTCTCTATTCAGGAATATTGTTTTTAATATGGGAATGGTAGAGCTGCTAAGTTATTGGAAGGCTGCTTGTCCACCAAAACTTATTATAGAAGCTTCAGGCTTGAGTAAGGCGCAGATTGAATGGTGGAAGAAGCTTTACCTCAATGGTTTGGGCGAATTTTTCTACACAAATGGAATCCTGCCTGAAGATGATTTTATTAGCATTATTGCCGATCATGAAGCCCTTTTCTCACTTTCCCAATTTGAAACAGATTTAAAAAAGATTTTAGTCCCGATAGGAGGAGGGAAAGATTCGGTAGTAAGCCTTGAATTATTAAAGGATCATTCTAAATGCATTCCTTTTATAATTAATCCACGAAAGGCAAGCATGGATTCTGCAATAAATGCCGGTTTCTCAGAAAATGAGATCGTTTGCAGTAAGCGGACGATCGATCGGAAACTGCTGGAACTAAACACTAAGGGTTTTCTGAACGGGCACACTCCCTTTTCTGCTATGCTGGCATTTACCTCGGTGCTGCTTGCTTATTTGTATGATATTTCGGAGATTGCTTTGTCCAATGAATTCAGTGCCAATGAACCCACTATTCCGGGTACAAACATCAATCATCAGTATTCAAAATCACTTGAATTCGAAAATGACTTCAGGGAGTATCTTGAAAGTCATGTAGTTCGCGGCATTGATTATCATAGCTTCCTTAGGCCGTTGAACGAATTGCAGATTGCAAGCTTATTCTCCCGCTTCTCAGCACATTTCGAATCCTTCAGAAGCTGCAACGTGGGAAGCAAGACGGATGTTTGGTGTGGCTCCTGTTCGAAATGTCTTTTTACCTTTATCATTTTATCTCCTTTTATTTCTCATGATAGGCTTGTTGAGATTTTCGGAAAAGACCTCTTTACAGATGATTCTTTAATACCAATTATGGAACAGCTCAGCGGAATTGCTGATGAAAAACCCTTCGAATGCATTGGTACAATTGATGAGGTTAATGTTGCTCTTATGCAAACTATTCATTCAATGGAGAACAAGGACCTGACGGAGATGCTGAAGCATTATTT
Organism: uncultured Bacteroidales bacterium; assembly: GCA_964487735.1. Classification (GTDB taxonomy): domain Bacteria; phylum Bacteroidota; class Bacteroidia; order Bacteroidales; family B18-G4; genus B18-G4. The sequence goes on from CAZASJ010000037.1 coordinate 16,925, forward strand.
GGAGAAAACATCTTATAAGATGGACCCTGGGGCTGTAGAAATACTTTTACGTCAATTTGAGCTAAATAATTTACCCGAAGGGGAAGTAGAAATTTTAAAAAGAGCATTGCATGTCGGCTGAGATCAAATATCTGCTTCAAGGAAAGAAATTGCTCATTCTGGGCTATGGATTTGAAGGACAATCTACCTACAAGCTGTTAAGGTCCTACTTCCGCGATAGTATGATCGGCATCGCCGACAGGAGCAATCAACTATTGGAACTGCACCCTGAATTAATAAATGATAAAAACCTGGAACTGTTCACAGGTGATAAGTATCTGGATGCTTGCAGTGATTATGAACTGGTGATTAAATCCCCCGGCATTCCTTATGAATTGGTTGTGTCAAGGTGTGAAGCTGAGAAAATTAGTTCGCAAACCGATCTCTTCCTCCGAGCCTATTCATCGAAAGTGACTGGTATTACGGGCACAAAGGGCAAAAGCACTGTTACTACTTTGATCTATCATATCATGCAGGAGGCCGGAAGAAGGGTTGCTTTATCAGGAAATATTGGAATTCCTCCCTTCGACCTGCTCAAAAAGATCAAGAAGGAGCAGGAGATCATCTTTGAGATGTCTTCTCATCAACTTGAACACATCAATGTAGCTCCCGCTACAGCAGTTATTTTAAATATTTTTCCTGAGCACCTGGATCATTACAAAGATTTTACGGCCTACAAAATGGCCAAATTCAATATCAGTAACATGCAGGAAGCAGGAGGCACATTGATCTATAGTGCAGATGACCCGCTTTTGGTAGAACTTGTTTCTGAGGACCATGAAAATCAGGATTTATTGTCATTTTCTCTTGATCCCAAGTCAGGGGCGGATGCATCTCTTGATAATCAGTTTATAGAAATCAAGTTAGATGGGGAAATATTCAGGGTGCCGGTATCAGTTGCAAATGACCTTCCCGGCCGGCATAACATAGCCAATATGATGGCTGCCATGCTTGTTTGTCTTAAAAAAGGACTTGACATTGAAGAGATCATAAAGGGTTTGGCTACCTACAGTCGCCTGCCTCATCGCCTGGAGTTTGCCGGTACTTTCTCCGGCATTCGTTTTTATAATGACTCCATTGCTACTGTTCCGGAGGCAACCATCGAAGCCTTGCGTACGCTTGGCAAGGTAGACCTCCTGATTCTTGGAGGTTTCGATCGTGGTCTTGAATATGATAAACTTTATGATGAGCTGTGGTCTAATCCCATCCCTTATCTGGTCTTTCTGGGCCCTGCCGGGACAAGGATGCATGAGCATTTAATGCCTGTGATCTCTCACAAGAGCAATCTCTACCATGTGTCAGGTATGAAAGAAGCCTTCGGTGTTATTAAAGATAAATTGAAAAAGGGAGATGTTTGTTTGTTATCTCCGGCTGCAGCCAGCTATGGTATGTTTATAAACTTTGAGGATCGTGGTGATGCGTTTAAAAAAATGGCAGCCACTTTATAAGTAACTGCCATTTATTAAGCTATAAATTGTCTAATCTTTCTTTTTCTCTTCTTTAGGTTCTTCTTCTTTCTTAGGCTTTTTTGCTGCTGCCTTGGGTTTTGCATCTGCCTTTACTTCCACTTTTTCTTCAACCACTGCTTCCTTCACAGGAGCTTCAGCTTTTGGAGCTTCAACTTTTGGAGCTTCAGTTTTTTTTGGCTTAGGGGCCGTTTTTTTGATCGGTTTTTCTTCCTTTACAGCGGCTGGTGTTGTTTTCTTTTTAGGTTTCTTGACAACGGCTTCCGGGATTGCATTTCTTTGTTTCTTTGGCCTTTTTACTCCATAAGAGCCAAGAATGATCTTCCCTCGTTTGGTTTTTTTATCACCTTTTCCCATTAGTGTTGGTTTTAAATTGAACGTATTTTTTGTAAAAGTAACAAAAAAAACGGATAAAGCCTGAGCATCAATTCCATCCTTTTGCTTTTATAAATTCCTGTTCATACATTTCAGGATGCTTAAGCACACTTCTAACCCAGGCCAAGCGTGTATTCAGGATTTCATCATCCTTGAGTTTCCAGTCAATATCCGATTTGCGTAATTTGTCGGTAAGGTGATGGAGGATGATGGCGGCCGAAACGGATATGTTGAAGCTTTCAGTAAAACCAAACATTGGGATCTTCAGGTGTCCATCGGCATTTTCAATGGCAATTTCGGATAGGCCCTCCATTTCTGTCCCGAAAACGAGTGCAATTTTCCCATCTATCGGCATATCATCCAGTAAGGTGTCATCCGTATGGGGAGTGGTGGCAATTATCTTATAGCCTTCAGCCCTTAGGGCTTCGTAGCAATGGAGGGTATTGTTTTCTCCTTCATTGTATTTAACCAGATTAAGCCACTTTGAGGATCCAAGGGCGACATCCTCATTAACTGAATACGTGTTTCTGTTTTCTATAATATGTACATCCTGAACACCAAAGCAGTCACAGGTTCTTAGCACAGCACTGGCATTCTGCGATTGATATATGTCCTCCAAAGCTACCGTAATATGCCTGGTCCTGTTTTGTATAATGGTATTAAAAAGAGAGGATTTATTGTCTGAAATGAAGCTCTCCAGATAATCCAGTAATAGCTTTTTCTTTTCTGTATCCATGGATGAATTCCTGTTTATCTGACGCAAATTTAATCAATTGAACCAGATAAGAATGGGTTTGGAGGCATTGAATTTCATGATAATTACAGAGCGTAATGAAAAATTCATCATCATATTATTAAGATATGAAGAAAAACACTACTTTTGCACCACCAAAAAATTAAACACTTATGGCAAAGAAAAATACCGCGGGCGAAGACAGAATGGTTGCTGTTGAAGAAGCACTGGGTAAAACCGAACAGTTCATTGAGAAAAACCAGAAGATATTGATATATGTTATCATAGGGATTATCCTGGTTGTAATTGCTTTTTTCGGTTACCAGCGACTGTATATCGCACCAATGGAAAAAAATGCGCAGGAAGAGATTTTTATGGCGCAAAAATATTTTGAAATGGATTCGCTCAACCGCGCCCTTGAAGGCGACGGGAATGCACTTGGATTCCTCGATATTGTTGATGATTTTGGCAGCACCAAGACGGGTAACCTGGCTAAATACTATGCCGGAATATGTTATCTGAGGCTGGGCAATTATGAAGAAGCCATTAACTATCTCGAAGATCATGATCCGTCAGATTATATTGTAGGTCCAATGGCTTTAGGTGCATTGGGTGATGCTTACCTTGAATTGAATGAACCTGAGAAAGCCGCTTCATATTATATGGATGCTGCCGACAATAACTCAAATGACTTTACTACTCCTTTGTTCCTCTATAAAGCAGGGGTGACGTACGAGATCATGAAAGAATATAAGAAGGCTTTTAAAGCCTATGACAGGATTTTCAGAGACTTCTACAGGAGTGCAGAGGCACGTACGATTGAAAGAAATATTGCAAGAGTTAAGCGTCTGATGGAGAATGAATAATATCAGAATGCTTCTATAATATTTGGTACCCGGTCGTTGCGACCGGGTATTTTTTTTAATTTTAAAGTTTCAAAAACAGATACCTTGAACAACATCCGCATCATATTTATGGGTACACCTGAATTTGCAGTTGCATCATTACAAGGATTGTATGAAAAAGGATATGATGTATGTGCTGTTGTTACGGCTCCCGACCGACCTGCCGGCAGGGGAAGATTGATCAAACAGTCGCCTGTTAAGGAGTATGCCCTTTCAAAGGATATCCCGGTATTGCAGCCTGAAAATCTGAAATCGGAAGAATTTATTAAAGAACTGGAAACCTATAATGCTAATTTATTCATTGTTGTAGCATTCAGGATGCTGCCGAAGAACGTATGGGAAATGCCGGCATTGGGTACTTTTAATCTGCATGCTTCCCTCTTGCCACAATACAGAGGGGCAGCACCCATTAACTGGACAATCATCAATGGTGAAAAGAAAGGCGGGCTGACTACCTTTTATTTGCGTCATGAAATTGATATGGGAAATATTATCTTCCGGGAAGAAATAAGCATTCCAGACAATCAAACTGCGGGAGAATATCACGACAGGCTTAAGGATCTTGGAATTGCTTTGATAATCAGGACTGTTGAAGCGATTAAGAAGGGCGATGTAAAAACCTATACCCAGGATGAACTGATGACAGAAGGCGAAGGCCTTAAAAAGGCACCTAAGCTATTTAAAGCAGATTGCAGGATTGATTGGAAGAATGATTCGAACAAGATCATTAACCTGATCAGAGGATTGAGCCCTTATCCCACAGCCTTTACTGAAATCAAGTTGGCAAACGGGAAAGAACTATCCATTAAAATCTTTAAGGCAGAAGTGAAGCATTGTCAATGCAATGCAGAGCCCGGCACTATTATGACCGATTTTAAAACCTACTTCAATATCTGTTGTAAAGATGCGTGTATTTCTGTTCTTGATCTTCAGCAGGGAGGCAAAAAACGCATGCTTGTGAGAGATTTTCTTCGTGGTTTGAATGCCGGTACCGTAATTTAGACCTTCCGAAATCCTTATTTTATAACCTAAACCTTAGGTATTTGGGCATTGTAGAGTGTATTTATTAACAAATTTCCTCATTTATTAACATTTCTAAAGGTTTCAGATTCATTTCCTTGACATCTGTTCTAAAACCCTTATATTTGTTATGTTTTCAACTATTTATTAATTTAAAATTGTGGTACAATGAATAAAGCTGAATTAATTGATGCTATGTCAGCAGAAGCTGGTTTAACCAAAGCTGACTCCAAAAGGGCTCTTGAAGCTTTCATCGGCGCTGCATCTGCTGCATTGAAAAAAGGTGACCGGGTTGCACTCGTAGGCTTCGGTACATTTGGAGTTTCAAAACGCGCTGCAAGAAAGGGCAGAAACCCACAAACTGGAAAGGAAATTAAAATTGCCGCTAAAAAAGTGGTTAAATTCAAACCTGGTAACGATCTTTCAAACACAGTGAAATAATTACCTGAAAAATTCCAGGGGACTGTCGTAGTGCGGCAGTCCTTTTTTTTTGTCTTTTTTATCTTAATTTGTGAATCATACGATTTTTGGGTACTTAAATATAAACCTGTAGGGCAGGCTTGCATCATCTCCGGCATAATCTACACCTATTCTTGGGCCGCATACAATCTCATTATCCTTTGGCTGGATGTTGTGATCTTCTATCCATATCCTATCATTGCAGAGGCTTTCTCCCGAATCTGAGTAATGAATACCAAGAGCTTCGGAGACTTTCCCAGGGCCGTCGGATAATGACTTTGCTTTCGTGCGGCTTCGTCTTTCCTTCATATATTGCAAGCCTTCAAGCGGGATGATTCCGCGAATGAGTATGGCATGAGGAATTCCTGCTTTTGCTGTCACAATATTGAAGAGGGAGTACATTCCATAGATCAGGTAAACATAGGCAATCCCTCCGTCCTCATACATTGGTGCAGTACGGTTGGTATGCCGGTTGCCATAGGCATGCGATGCTTTATCGTGGATCCCGGCATAAGCTTCGGTTTCACTGATGATTCCTTTGCATAGTTTGTTGTCAATATTTGTACACAAAACCTTTCCGAGAAAGGAGCGTGCCATGTGGAGCGTGTCATCATTGAGGTAGTAGGACGCAGCTAACTTATTCAAAATTATAAGTGTTAATTTATAATGTATCCGATGCCAACGCTTATGTTTATAGTGCTAACGCGTTGTGTGTAAGCATTGTCACGTGTCAATCCCAGATTGGTATTTATATGCACATCGGAGAAATAGGGTTGGGCAAACATATAATCGGCCATAAGGATGAAATATTGATTGCGGCTTCTGTTCCACCTGAACCCGGCACCTGCATCTACTACCCAGGATGGGGCATTGGATTGTTCAATACCCATCTTTTTATCTTCTTCACCTTGCTCTTTTCCTGTAATATAAACAGCAGGAGAATATGCGAAAAGGATGCCCCCAAGGAAGCGCGCATCCATAAATAACTTGTTTGTGATGAGGGGTATTGATCCTGTCGGACCAACCATCAATCCGCCAAGACCCCAGTTTTTTGATTCAACGATCCAATTTGTATTTGGGAGTGCCAGGGCAAACTCCTGGGTAAGCCAATCCTGCAGTTTGACGTAATCATACCTGTTGACACATCCATTTAATATTCCCGTCAGGCTGAAAAATTCATTGAACCTGTATCCAAATGTTATGTTGAAGTTCCCTCCGGTTTTGGCGAAGCCTGAACTTTCCTGATCGAAATCAATAGCCGCATATTCTAAAAGCGGAATGCTTGCTCCTCCTCCAATACTTACATAGACTTCGCCTTCCTGGGCGGTTAATGCGAAAGGAGATATAAAACATATGGTACATATTATTGCAAAAATAGATGCTTTGATTTTCATAATAGAGTGTTGTTTAAGTGTAAACTGATTCTTCTTTTAGAACATCTTAAATTGTTTTCGCCATGCATAAAGCTGCCCTTCCTTAACGTCAAGCTTTTCATTGTCAACCAACCACATCACTACGTTTATAACTTTATCTTCAGGGAATTCCCTGGCAATAAACAGCAGTTCGTTCAATGCATGTGGTTTTTCTTTTAGCGAGGGTTTGATCTTCTCAAGGATCTTATTGAATTCAAGTTCACTGACATTGATCTTATTCCGGTCGAGACAAACATCACATATTCCACACCTGTCTGCCTCTTTCTCTCCAAAATATTTTAGCAGTAATTGACTCCGGCAGTGATTTGTGGATTGAATGTAATCCAGTACTGATTGCATTCTCCTTAATGCTGCTTGCTTTCTCAGCCCGTAATTCTCGTTGGATAAGCTGAGCGATTTGCTGTCGATCCTATCCTGGACAAATAACAACTGCGGTGTATTCGTGGAAGGAATATAATTCAGCAGTTTTAGTTGCTGTAGTTTTTGCAAGAGCGCAATGATCTTATCATCAGTCGTATTTGCACGTCTGGCAATTTCTTTTTCATTTATCTTGACAAATTCGGAGAAGATTCCTCCGTATGATCGCAAAAGCATCTTTATGAACCCGTCATATCCCGGATTTTCAACCTGGAAAGTGTAAAGTTCATTATGGTCAATGTTGAACATCAGCCGTGACGGGCTTTCCAATTCGCTTCCCAGGAGTATGAGCCCTTCTTTTTCAATGATCCGCAGGGCTGAGAATACCGATACGGAGTTCATCCTGTATTTAGTGGAAAAATCCTGCAGGTCGAAATCAAATTGCCGGCCTTTACCACTTCCTAAGGGAACCTGAAAATAATTTCCAAGGCCATTATATACAGACCTGATTACCTCCGGTTCTGGAAAAGAAATAGCCAGGTTTTGTTTCGCATTGCGGATATCAGCTTCTTCATACAATAAAACTGCGTATGCGCGTTTGCCATCCCGTCCGGCCCTTCCTGCCTCCTGAAAATAAGCCTCCAGACTGTCAGCAATATCGAAGTGAACCACAAATCGTACCCCGGGCTTATCGATGCCCATACCAAAGGCATTTGTAGCCACTATCACCTGTTTTCGATCCTTCATCCAATCTTCCTGCCTGTTCTCTCTGATGCGCTGTTCCAGTCCGGCATGGTAAAATGTTGATTTGATGTCATTTTTAGTCAGGAATTCCGAAACTTCCCGGCATTTGCGCCGGTTTCTGACATAAACAACCCCACAACCCTTAACATTATTGATGATATTTAAAAGCCGTCCGTTTTTATCTTCCTCCTTGAACACAACATAAGACAGGTTTTTCCGCTCGAAACTTTTCTGCAACACATTCTTTTCCCTGAAAAGTAGTTTTTCCTGAATGTCATCAATGACCTCAGGTGTGGCGGTAGCGGTTAAAGCTAGAATTGGGGCATTCCCCGTATGTGGACGGATTTCAGCAATTTTCAGATAGGGTGGCCTGAAATCGTAACCCCATTGTGAAATGCAATGCGCCTCATCGATGGCCAGGAGGCTGATGTTCATTTTCTGTAGATTCACCCTGAATGATTCAGATGACAGACGCTCCGGTGAGATGTATAGAAATTTCAAATCACCGAAAACAGAATTGTTGATCACGACTTCAATCTCACGCGGATGCATGCCTGAATGAATGGCAGCAGCTTTAATTCCTCTGTCCCTAAGGTTTTCCACCTGGTCTTTCATCAAGGCGATCAAGGGGCTAACCACCAGGCATAAACCTTCCATGGCCATGGCAGGTACCTGGAAACAAATGGATTTCCCCCCTCCGGTTGGCAGCAATGCCAATGTATCCCTTCCACTGAGTACAGATCGGATGATCTCTTCCTGCATAGGCCTGAAGGAAGAATAACCCCAATATTTTACCAGTATATTATGGATTTCCATTTAAATGATTTCCGGTTTTAAGTACGAAGTTAATGAAAAATACACATTTATCGCAAACTCAAGCTCTTCTGGCAGTTTGAAGTATAATAGCAGATTCGAGAAGTGTTGAAGACATCGTTTTTATAGAGGACAGGGTTGTGAGTTGTTAATAAAATTCATAGGGGGTTTGAGATTATATTTTTACCTTTGCATTCTAGAATTTATTAACCCATTTTCGTTCATACTCATATGCTGAACAGAAGGCACTTAAGGATTAAAGTATTACAGGCAGTATATGCCTTCTTTCAAAGCGATAGTGCCGATCTGGCAAAGGCTGAAAAACAGCTTATCATCAGCATTGATAAAATCCAGGAACTTATCATTTATCAGCTTTCTTTTCTGATCGAGATCCGTGATTTTGCCAGCACCAGGATTGAGGAGAGTAAAAAGAAATATTTCCCCACAGAGGAGGACCTTGATCCGAATATGAAATTTGTTGAAAACAGGGTGCTGAAGAAATTGGAGGACAATCGTCAGTTCAGAAAACAACACGACAGGCTTAAGATCAATTGGTCGGAAGAAAGGGAAATGATTCGTAGGGCTTATGTTGCGCTCAAAGCCAAAGGCTTTTATGCCAAGCATATGGGCCAATCTGAAGATTCATTCGAATTTGATACTGAAATGCTTGTCAAGCTGGTTAAGAAGGTTCTCATCGACATGGAATTACTGGAGGATTATTATGAAAGCAAATCCATTTACTGGGCTTTTGATACATATTACACTTCCAATATTTTGTTGGTAAAACTTATTAAATCGATCCAGGAGGGAGATGACGAATACAAACCTCTGCCTGAATTACTTAAAAGTGATGATAATGAGGCCGACAGGGCATTCATGATCGAGCTTTTTCGTAAAACGATATTGCACAGCTCTGAGTACTCGGATATGATCGAGGAAAAAGCGAAAAACTGGGAACTGGATCGTATTGCACTCATGGATACCATTCTTATTAAGATGGCATTGTCGGAACTGTTGGAGTTTCCCTCTATTCCTGTGAAGGTTAGCTTAAACGAATACATAGATATCTCGAAATATTACAGCTCCGAAAAAAGCAAAGTCTTTATCAATGGAATCCTTGATAAATTGATCATTGACCTTAAGGAAGCGAAGAAGATTAAAAAGACAGGCCGGGGCTTATTGGAGTATTAAATCAGGCATGAAGGTATTCTGTTTCGAATAATACTGTAAAAATTCTTCTGCCATTAAACAAAAGGCCTTAAGGATTGTATTATTTACATGATGAAATCTATCATCTTTCAATAGCGGATAAAATAAAAATTCTTTTCATATGGTATTTGACTTAGACATGATCAAAAACGTGTACGCACAGATGTCAACACGTATCGACGCTGCAAGGAGTGCAGTGGGCCGGCCACTCAGCCTGACCGAAAAAATACTTTATTCACATCTTGATGAGGGCAAGGCCTCAAAAGAATATATTCGTGGGAAATCTTATGTGGACTTTACCCCTGACAGGGTGGCCATGCAGGACGCAACAGCACAAATGGCTTTATTGCAATTTATGCAGGCAGGCAAAGAAAAGGTTGCCGTTCCTTCTACAGTGCATTGTGATCATCTTATTCAGGCGAAAGTAGGAGCAGCGGCAGATCTGAAAACAGCAAATACCACAAACAAGGAGGTGTATGATTTTTTGGCATCTGGATCAAATAAGGATGGTATTGGATTCTGGAAACCGGGTGCAGGGATCATTCATCAGGTGGTCCTTGAGAATTATGCATTCCCTGGCGGGATGATGATTGGAACCGATTCTCATACAGTGAATGCCGGTGGGCTTGGAATGATTGCCATTGGGGTTGGCGGAGCCGATGCAGTTGATGTTATGGCAGGAATGCCCTGGGAATTGAAATTCCCTAAGTTGATAGGTGTGAAACTGATGGGAAAACTCAGTGGATGGGCTTCAGCCAAGGACGTGATCCTGAAAGTGGCTGGCATTCTTACTGTGAAAGGCGGTACGGGAGCCATTGTTGAGTATTTTGGCGATGGCGCTAAAAGCATTTCATGTACAGGAAAGGGAACCATTTGCAATATGGGTGCTGAGATCGGTGCCACAACATCTGTTTTTGGATATGATCCGAAAATGCGCGAATACCTGGCAGGTACAGGAAGGGAAGAAGTAGCTGTTGAAGCGGATAAAATGGCAGCATACCTTACAGGCGATGCAGAAGTATATGCAGAACCTGAAAAATATTTCGACCAGGTGATCGAGATCAATCTATCAGAACTGGAACCCTATATCAACGGACCTTTTACGCCGGATCTTGCAACGCCTCTTTCAGCCTTTGCCAAGGCAGTCAAAGACAATGGCTGGCCTGAAAAAATGGAAGTCGGGCTGATAGGAAGTTGTACCAATTCATCTTATGAAGATATTACCAGAGCTGCTTCGATTGCCAAACAGGCGCTTGATAAAAAACTTAAAGTAAAAGCAGAATATACTGTAACACCTGGCTCCGAATTGGTGAGATATACCGTGGAACGGGATGGATATCTCGATACATTTGAAAAAATCGGGGGTGTTGTGCTTGCAAATGCATGCGGTCCATGTATAGGTCAATGGGCAAGGCATGGTGCTGAAAACCAGAAAAAAAATTCCATCATGACCTCCTTCAACAGGAATTTTGCAAAAAGGAATGATGGGAACCCTAATACGCATGGATTTGTGGCTTCTCCTGAAATCGTAACTGCTTTTGCAATTGCAGGCGACCTTACCTTCAACCCAATGACCGATTATCTTATTACTGAAGACGGAAAGAAAGTTAAGCTGGAAGAACCACAGGGAATCGAATTTCCGGTGAAGGGATTTGCAGTTGAAGATGCCGGTTATCAGGCACCTGCAGCTGATGGCAGTGCCATTGAGGTAGCTGTTGACCCCGCTTCAGAGAGACTTCAGATTTTGACTCCTTTTGATGCCTGGGATGGTAAGGATTATAAAGGGCTGAACCTGCTGATCAAGGCTAAGGGTAAATGTACAACAGATCATATATCAATGGCCGGACCATGGCTTCGTTTCCGTGGGCATCTGGATAATATTTCAAATAATATGCTAATTGGAGCAGTGAACGCATACAATGATGCTACCAATGAAGTGAAGAATCAGGATAGTGGTGAATATGGATCTGTTCCTGATACAGCTCGCTACTACAAGGCAAATGGTGCAGGTAGTGTAGTGATCGGTGATGAAAACTATGGAGAAGGTTCATCCCGCGAGCATGCTGCCATGGAACCACGTAATCTGGGTGTGAAGGCTGTAATTGTGAAATCCTTCGCCAGGATACACGAAACCAACCTGAAGAAACAGGGGATGCTTGGTCTTACCTTTGCCAATAAAGAAGATTACGATAAAGTACAGGAAGGGGATAGAATAGACATCAACGGACTGACTGATTTTCAGCAGGGAAAAGCACTAAGCGTAACACTTCATCATTCCAACGGATCAACCGATACTTTTGATGTGAACCATACCTATAATGAGGGCCAGATTGAATGGTTTAAAGCAGGTAGTGCATTGAATCTGATCAGGGCGAAGCAGCAATAAAATGGTGTTTATTTGTTTAGTCGAGTAACCATGTAGCACTGAAGCCAGATGTTGGATTCTGGATTCTGGATTCTGGATATCCCGAAAAACCAGAAATGCTTGATTTCATCGTTTTTCGTGGATCCGCGATACCGGGGACCGGGAATCGGGACGGGATCCCGGATGAAAAAACACTGCCCACCTGCGCTTTTCATCATCCAAAGCCACGGCGAAGGATGAAAAGCTTCAGTGGATGAAAAAACACTGAAACACTGTCCACCTTCGCTGAAGCTACGGTGGATACAAAAACACTGAAACACTCCGGTTACCGTAAAGGGTTTACTTTTCCTCATGGAATTTC
>CAZASJ010000038.1:0-28923 GCA_964487735.1 uncultured Bacteroidales bacterium
ACTTCGCCGGCTTCTCCGAGTGGCTGCACCCGGTCTTCGGTGGCGAGGAGCACGAGGAGCACACCAACTGGCCGCTCATGGGAGTCACGCTGCTCCTCGTGGCCGGCGGTGCGGCATACGCGTGGCTGCGCTACGGCAAGGAGGAGGTTGATAACCTGAAATGGGAAAATGCCGCTATCAAGATCAAAGAAGTTTACGAAAGTGTTTTATAAGATAATTGAAGATTAAAGAATATGAGGTCAATTTGTTTTTATTTCCAGGTGCACCAGCCATATAGGCTGAAGACTTATAGGTTTTTTGATATCGGTTCAGATCATCATTATTATGATGAACAACAAAACCGTTATATCATGAGAAGGGTGGCAGAAAAATGTTACCTGCCTATGAATCAGTTGTTACTGGATCTTATCAATGAGTATGGATCTGCCTTTAAGGTAAGTTTTTCCATTTCAGGGACCGCCATCGACCAATTTGAAGCCTATGCTCCGGATGTGCTGGACAGCTTCAGGGCGCTTGCCGGTACCGGCAATGTTGAATTTATTGCCGAAACTCATGGACACTCGCTTTCTGCCCTCAAAAGCAAGGATGAGTTTTTTGAGCAGGTAAATATTCAGAAGAAGAAAGTGGAACGTCACTTTGGGAAAGTCCCGACCACCTTCAGGAATACTGAGCTCATATATTCAGACGGTATCGGAGAAATGGTCTCAGAAATGGGATTTAAGCTGATGCTCACCGAGGGAGCCAAACATGTCCTTGGATGGAAGAGCCCGAATTATATGTATGCCAATGCCATTAACCCAAAGTTGAAACTCTTGCTGAAGAATTTTAGATTGAGTGACGATATCGCCTTTAGGTTTTCACAGCAAAGCTGGGCTGATTGGCCCCTGACAACTGAAAAATTTGTTGGCTGGTTGAATGAAATCGATTCCAAAGAAGAGGTGGTAAACCTTTTTATGGATTATGAAACATTTGGTGAACACCAATGGCCTGAAACAGGAATATTTGAATTTATGAAGGCACTGCCTTCAAGGGTTTTCTCACATTCGGATTTCACATTCAATACACCTGCCGAGCTGGCTGAAAAGCTTCAGCCGGTATCAAGTATTCACGTGCCATATCCCATCTCATGGGCTGATGAAGAACGTGACCTTACTGCCTGGCTTGGAAATGAACTGCAGGATGAGGCCTTTGATAAACTCTATTCCATCAGAGATAAGGTGAAAGCATGCAAGGATCCGGATATAGATCGTGATTGGATTTATCTCCAGACTTCCGACCATTTCTATTATATGTGTACGAAATGGTTCTCGGATGGCGATGTTCACAAATATTTCAATCCTTATGGCACTCCCTATGAAGCATTTATTAATTATATGAATGTACTTTCTGATTTTATGATCAGGGTGGATAATGCCTGTGCCGGTAAGTCTTTCCAGGAAAACATTGATGAAACGGTTGAAAAAGCTGCTGAATTGGGCAAGGCCGTGAAGGAAAAATCGAAAGAGATCGGCAAAAAGGTGAAATCAAAGGTGAAAGAGTCGAAGGTTACTGAGATGAGCCTTCAAGATATCGCCGATATGTCGAATGCCAAGATCAAAGAACTGATCAGGGCGGTGGAGTTGGATGAACTGATGGTTGTTTTACAGGCCACCGGTGAAGATGTGCGCGACCGTATCATCCCTAATCTTGAAGCTAAAGCTAAGAAACAGTACGATCAACTTCAGAATGAATTCAAAAAAGTGAAGAAATCCGATCTGTTGAAGTATACAGATAATGTAGAAAAAGAACTCAGGAAACTCTTCAGGAAATAGGGCCAATCACAAGAGAATTTATGATGGACTTAAAGATAAGCGGTCAGCTGTTTATTGTTACAGGTGCCAGCTCGGGGCTTGGATATGCCGTAGCAAGTGCATTGCTCAATAATGATGCATATGTGATCGCTGTAGCAAGAAGAAATGATAAACTGAAAGAACTGTCTGAGCTAAATAAAGGCAGGGTAAGCATTGTTTGCGGAGATGTGACCAGGGAAGAAACCCTGAATGCTATTGTTGATTCCATCAATGCCAGGAATCTTTCCGGCGTATTTGTCAATGCAGGCGGGCCTCCGGCTATGTCCTTTGAAGAAACAGGGATGGAAAACTGGGATGAAGCATATCGCTTACTCCTTCGTTGGAAGGTGCAATTGGTAAAAATGCTTTTGCCTTATTTAAAAAAGAATCAATATGGGCGTATACTGTTCAGCGAGAGCTCAACTGTTAAACAACCCATCGAGAACCTGGTATTGAGTAATTCACTTCGCATGGCCATTGCAGGTACTGCAAAAACCCTGGCGCTGGAAGTTGCTTCTGAAGGGATCACCGTAAATCTTATCGGGCCCGGATACCATGATACATCTGCAGTCGACAGGCTGTTTAAGAAAACGAGCGAAAAGAAGGGTATTTCCTTCGAAGAGGCCCGTGATCAAACAATTTCAGGGATTCCTGTTGGCAAAATTGGCGATCCTGAAGATTTTGCATCCCTGGCTGCATGGTTAATGTCCCCATTGTCGGGTTTTGTGACAGGCCAGGTATATTCTCTGGATGGAGGCACCACAAGGTATTCGCTTGGTTAAGCACATTTAGATATTTAATAAACAGACAATCAAACATTCAGACGTGTTAGAAGAATTTTTCAGACTGATACTTGATTTAGTATATTTTTGCATGAATTTTTAAAAGCATATGAACGAGAAAATAATAAAACCTGATTATATATTCGAAACCAGCTGGGAAGTTTGCAATAAAGTTGGTGGAATCTATACCGTAATTTCAACAAAGGCAAGAACCATCGTTGAAGATTATGGCGATAATTACATCCTCATTGGACCTGATGTCTGGATGGAAACAAGTGAACACCCTGACTTTATAGAAGATCCTGAGATCTTTGCTTCCTGGCGGATAAAAGCTGCAGCGGAAGGCCTGAATATACGCACGGGAAGATGGAATATCAGTGGTTTTCCTGTGGTGATCCTGATCGACTTTACACCTCTCTTCGGAGAAAAGGACAGGATCTTTTTTGAACTCTGGGAACAATTTAAACTCGACTCGCTCAGTGGGCAGTGGGACTATATTGAACCCGCCATGTTTGGCTATGCTGCCGCAAAAGTGATCGAAAGCTTTTACGAATTTAACCTTTCAGCCACAGATAGGATTGTAGCTCAATTCCACGAATGGATGACGGGTACAGGTGCATTGTATCTGAAAGAACATGTTCCGCAGGTCGGTACCGTATTTACAAGCCATGCCACAGTTCTTGGAAGGTCGGTAGCCGGGAATGGCTTGCCATTGTATGGAAAACTCAAAACCTATGATCCTTTGAAGGTGGCCACTAATTTCGGAGTCGTTGCCAAGCAGTCATTGGAATCCCTATCTGCCATCGAATCGGATAGCTTTACAACAGTCAGTGAAATCACTGCCGCAGAATGCAGGCATTTCCTTGGAAAGGATCCGGATGTAATTACAGTAAATGGTTTTGAAGATACTTTCGTCCCTGAAGGGGATGACTTCATTAAAAAGAGAACTTTCGCACGCGAAAAGATCCTTGCAGTAGCAGAAGCAGTTACCGGCATTGAAATGGCCAAAGACAGCCTGCTCGTGATCAATAGCGGCCGATATGAATTTAAGAACAAAGGAATCGATATTTTTATTGATGCACTTGCCGAATTAAATAAACAAGATATTCCCAGGAACCTGCTTGCATTTATTACAGTTCCTTCAAACCAGGCCGGACCAAGACAGGATGTGATCAAAAGACTGCAAGAGAAAACCTTTGAGCATGTTGAACAACCCTATCTTTCACATTATCTTTTTGATGGGGATAAGGATCCAAGCATTAAACGGATCAAGGAAAAAGGTCTCAAAAATACAAAGGCAGACAAGGTTACTGTGATCTTTGTACCTGCTTATCTTGACGGACGTGATGGTATTTTTAACCTTCCGTATTATGACACCCTCATAGGTTTTGATGTTTCTGTTTTTCCTTCATATTATGAGCCCTGGGGTTATACTCCGCTTGAAAGCATCGCTTTCAGCATTCCTACCATCACCACCTCGCTGGCTGGATTTGGTGCCTGGGTAAATGATGGTTTTAAGGTTAAGAACCTTGGTGTAATGGTTTCTGAAAGAAGCGATGACAATGATGCAGAAGTTGTATTGGATATACAAAAAACCCTGATGTCATTTCTGAAGCAAGATGAAAAGCAGTATGCAGCATCCTGTTCAGAGGCCAGGGAGATCTCACTCAGTGCTCATTGGGAATCATTTATAGAGAACTATCGCAATGCCTGGTCTATTGCCCTTGAAAAAGTAGACCAACGTTCAGATCTTTTTAAAGGAAAACAGCAACAATTCAGGCTGAGGGAATATGTGCCCGCTGCAGGAAGCGATGCTGAACCAAAGTGGAAGAAGGTAAATGTTAAAGCGGAGATTCCGGCCACGCTAAAGGGCCTTTTCGAATTAACAAGAAACCTATGGTGGACATGGAATGGTGAAGCAGAGGAATTGTTCAGAAGCATAAATACTGTATTGTGGGACAAAACAGACCATAACCCGGTGGCTTTATTGGAAATGCTTACCCTTGATCGTTATAAAGAACTTGAAAAAGACAAGGAATTCCTGCTTCAACTCGATGCTGTACTGAATAAGTTCAGGAACTATATGGCTGAAAAACCTGCTGAAGAAGAGCCCTTGATCTCCTATTTCAGTATGGAATACGGTCTTCATGAATCGGTAAAGATCTATTCCGGTGGACTTGGTATCCTTGCAGGTGATTATCTGAAACAGGCTTCGGATTCAAATAAGCATATGATTGGTGTTGGGCTGATGTACAGATTTGGATATTTCCATCAGAAACTGGCTCCGCATGGTGAGCAGATCTCGCTATACAATCGTCAGCGTTTCTCATACCTGCCTATTAAACCTGTACTGGATGAGAATGGGGACTGGGTTAAGATCAGTTTAGCACTCCCCGGACGCTCGGTTCATGCGAAAGTATGGCGCCTTGATGTGGGCCGCATTCCACTGTATTTGCTTGATGCAGATATTCATGACAACCAATCGAAAGACCGGACCATTACCCATCAGCTCTATGGGGGTGACAATGAACACAGGCTGAAACAAGAGCTTCTCCTGGGAGTGGGTGGTATCCGCTTGCTGGATACAATGAATATTAAGCCTGAGGTTTATCATTGCAATGAAGGCCATGCAGCTTTTATTGGCATCGAACGCATCCGTCGCCTGATACAGGGCCGGGTCATTAGTTTCCCAATGGCAAGGGAGATCGTCAGGTCATCTACGCTGTTTACAACACATACACCTGTGCCTGCCGGACACGATTCTTTTAGCGAAGACCTGCTCAGGACCTATATCCCGCATTATGCCTCCAGACTGAACATCTCATGGGAAGAATTCATTGGACTTGGCAGGATGAATCCAAAGGATCAGCATCAATCATTCTCTATGAGCGTACTTGCTCTGAAACTTTCACAGGAAGTGAATGGTGTGAGCAAGATTCATGGTGAGGTATCACGCCAAATGTTTGCAGGATTGTTCCCCGGCTATTTCCCGAGTGAAGTGAAAATTGGATATGTGACCAATGGTGTGCATTACGGAACCTGGACATCACACCTCTGGAAAAGCCTCTTCAGGGAGACTTTTGGCGAAGATTTTTATAAGAATCAATCGGATCAATCTTATTGGGAAATGATCAAAAAAGTTCCTGATCATGTGATCTGGAATATCAGGAAAAACCTTAAAATAGAATTGTTTGACTTTATTCGGTCCCGCCTCTCAGCTGAAATGACAAGGCGGCAGGAATCACCCCAGCTTATAGTGAACACCCTTGAGCGATTAAATGAAGATGTACTCACCATTGGTTTTGCAAGAAGATTTGCTACCTATAAAAGAGCCCAGCTGCTTTTTATGAATGAAGATAAGCTGGCCCGCATCATCAACAATCCCGAACGCCCAATGCAATTTATTTTTGCCGGTAAGGCACATCCAAATGACAAGGCCGGGCAGGATCTCATTAGCCATATCATTGAGGTATCAAGAAAACCTGAATTTCAGGGAAGGATCATCTTTATAGAAAACTATGATATGAATGTGGGACGAAAACTCACGCAGGGTGTGGATGTCTGGCTGAATACCCCAACCCGTCCGCTGGAAGCATCAGGTACAAGTGGGATGAAAGCTGTGATGAATGGAGTCCTTAATTTTAGCGTTCTCGACGGATGGTGGGCCGAAGGTCATAAACCGGAAGCAGGTTGGGCTATTTCTGAAAAAAGAACCTATGAAAATCAGAAGTTCCAGGACGAACTGGATGCTGAAACCATTTATAATATCCTGGAAGAAGATATTGCACCACTCTATTATGATCTGAATAATGAAAGCCTTCCGGGCGGCTGGGTATCATACATTAAGAATTCAACCGCCAATATTTGTAACGAATTCACCATGAAGCGAATGCTTGATGAATATGATAACAAATATTATAAGACCCTTGCCAAAAGGGCGGTGGCAATTAAAGCCAATGACTGCCGTATGGCTTCAGAAATAGCCGAATGGAAACAAAAGATCAATACACACTGGAATGAAGTTGTTGTGAAATCTGTGAAAGTCCCGGATTCTGCAAAATGGGCACTCAGGTTCGGAGAGGCGTTTAAAGCAGAAGTCATTATCGACTGTGGCTCCATTTCATCCAATGATATTGGAATGGAAGTAATATTCGGACAAAAAGTGGATGGGCATATGGAAGATATACTCTTTGCCAAAACCTTCATTGTTAAAAAATCTACCAAAAAAGAAGCTGTTTACAGTTGTGAGTTTGAAATAGAAAATGCCGGGGTACTGGACTATGCAATCAGGATGTTTCCGATAAATAAAGATGTAACATACAAACAGGAAACAGGGATCCTCAGGTATATCTAGCATGTTATAGCCTTAAATTAATATTATTTTTATTGGTTATAAATTGGAGTCTTTTATTATCTTTGAATCTCTTAGCAAAAAAATCATGTGATATGAAACTTCTTGTAGGTAAAACAACACTCATAACCGGGGCATCAAGGGGCATTGGAAAAGCCATTGCGCTGGAATATGCCAGGCAGGGTGCGAATGTAGCGTTTTCGGATCTTAACAGGGATGCGAATATGGAATTGCTTGAAAAAGAGCTTGCTGATCTTGGTGTGAAGGGGAAAGGATATGCTTCTGATGCTTCATCTTTTGAACAAAGTGAGCAACTTGTTGCTGAAGTGCTGGCCGAATTCGGCCAGGTGGATGTTCTCATAAACAACGCAGGGATTACACGTGATGGCTTGCTGATGAGAATGGAGGAGAAAGACTGGGATATTATCATGGCAGTCAATCTGAAGTCGGTATTCAACCTCACAAAAGCGATTCACCGATCCATGCTGAAACAAAAGAGCGGCTCTATCATAAATATGAGTTCTGTGGTGGGCCTTGACGGGAATGGAGGACAATCAAATTATTCGGCCTCAAAGGCTGGGATTATTG
Organism: uncultured Bacteroidales bacterium; assembly: GCA_964487735.1. Classification (GTDB taxonomy): domain Bacteria; phylum Bacteroidota; class Bacteroidia; order Bacteroidales; family B18-G4; genus B18-G4. The sequence goes on from CAZASJ010000038.1 coordinate 7,551, forward strand.
GATTTACCAAGTCTATTGCCAAGGAGTTGGGCTCAAGGAGCATTCGTTGCAATGCCATCGCCCCCGGTTTTATTGAAACCGAAATGACTGCTGCCCTTACCGATGAGGTCAGGGATGAGTGGATACAATCAATTCCCCTCCGCAGAGGTGGCATGCCTCAGGATGTTGCAGATGCCTGCGTATTCCTGGGAAGTGACCTTTCCTCATATATCACCGGACAGGTGCTGAGCGTATGTGGAGGAATGACTTGATAAAGGACCACATTGGGCATTGATATCATCACCGGCTATCCTTCCTGGTATCTTATACTTTGTATTTTTGCCGGCATTCTGGCATCCTTGTTTTTATATTACAAGGATTCAAAAAATGAGTTCCCGGTCTGGTTAAAACGATTGCTGGGTGTCGTTCGATTCTTCATCGTGGCACTGCTTGCTTTCTTGCTTCTGTCTCCTTTATTGAAAAAGACCAGCAGATATTCGGAAAAACCCATCATCATCATTGCTCAGGATAACAGTCTTTCGATTAAACTAAATAAAGATTCCCTTTATTATCTGAATGAGTATACCGGGCAACTAAACCATCTTGTCGGCCAGTTTGATGAATCATATGAAGTCCGTCTTTTTACCTATGGAGAGAACGTTCGGTCTGTGGATCAGGATAGATTTGATACATTGTACTTTGATGAAAAACAAACAGATATCTCAGCATTGTTTGAAATGGCTGATGTACGTTTTGCCAATCGGAATGTAGGTGCCTTTATCATCTGCGGGGATGGGATCTTTAATAAAGGCCTTAATCCGGCCTATCAATACACAAACTTAGCGTTTCCCGTTTACACCATCGCAAGCGGCGACACAGCTGTTCGAAGGGATGTATGGTTTAAAAGAGTTTTATACAACAAGATCGCTTTTCAGGGGAATGACTTTCCGGTAGAAGTAATTTTGAATGCCAATAAACTGGAAGGGAAAACAATAAGCCTGAGTGTTTCGGAAGGTGGTACCAGCATCCTTAGTAAACAAATCCCGGTTACAGGGAACAATTTCTCTGAAACGCTTCGATTGAATATCACAGCCGGAGATCCCGGGACACATCATTATGTTTTGAAGATAAATTCTTCACAGGGTGAGATCACTTACTCAAATAACCGTTATGATCTTTTCATAGATGTGTTAAAATCCCGCCAAAAAGTGTTGATCCTTGCGAATGCTCCCCATCCCGATATCTCGGCACTTAAAGAAGCCATCAGTAACAATCTGAATTACGAAGTGGAGGATTATATGCTTCGCGAATTTGCAGCTCCGCTCAATGATTACAGTCTGGTGGTGCTGCATCAATTGCCTTCGGACAATCAGGCATCTGCAGCCATGGTAAACCGTATTCAAAGAGAAGGGATTCCTGTTTTGTATATTGTAGGTAAACAAACAAACCTGACTGCTTTCAACAGCAGCGGGACAGGGCTTTCCATCACTCCCTACAATAGAAATGGTATTAATGAGGCGATTCCTGCATTAAATGAGGCATTCAGCTTATTCAGTATTGGAGATGATATGAAGGAGCTGATCCCATTTTTACCACCTCTTGTTGCACCTTTTGCACGTTATAATACAATGGATGCTTCAGGGATATTATTTTATCAGAAAATCGGGAATGTAAATGCCAATGACCCTTTGTGGATGCTATTGAACAGAAGGGATAGCCGTAACGGAGTGATTGTCGGAACAGGTATCTGGAAGTGGAGGATGAAGAGTTGGCAGGAAAGCGGCAGCCACAAAGTATTTGATGAGCTGATCAACAAGAGCATACAATACCTTGCAGTAAAAGAGGATAAACGCAGGTTCAGGGTTACGGCCTCGGAAAATATACCGGAAAACCACGCTGTGGAGATCAAAGCTGAACTGTACAATGAAAGCTATGAATCCATCAATGATCCTGAGGTAGAATTGTTGATAATGGATGAGACTGGCAATGCTTATGATTTCATTTTTAGCCGGGCTGACGGACGTTATTATCTGAATGCGGGCGCATTCCCTGTCGGGACATACACTTACAGGGCATCGGTCAGCCTTGGCAGCGATGTTCATGTGGATGAAGGTGGTTTTACGATTATTCCGGTCGTGGCAGAAAAAGTGGCACTCAGAGCGGCTCACGGCCTGATGCAAAGGATTGCCGAAGACAATGGTGGTAGAATGTTTTCCATCCGTGAAATGGATAGTATCCCGGCTTATTTGTCGGAGAGAGGAGATATTAAACCAATTGTGCATTCGGAAAGAAAATACATAGAATTTATAGATATCTGGTGGCTGCTTGTGATCCTTATGGGCTTGTTGGGCCTCGAGTGGTTTCTTAGAAAATGGAGCGGGAGTTATTAATGGCAACAACAGTTTTTTATATCATCATAGCAATTCTGGTTTTCGACTATCTGCTCGAGCGCTTGCTTGAATATTTGAACAGCAGATTATGGAACAACGAATTGCCAAAAGAATTGCAGGGAATTTATAATGCGGAAAAATATAAGCAGTCGCAGGAATATACCCGCACCAATACACGCTTCTCTATATATTCCGATACGGTTTCGTTTTTAGCCATGATATTAATGCTGCTTTTGGGCGGATTTGCATTTCTCGATCAGCAAGTATGGGCCGTCAGCAGTAACCCCATCCTCATGTCTTTGATGTTCTTTGGTGTATTGGGTCTTGCTTCAGAATTGATGGGCTTGCCATTTTCAATATGGGGCACTTTTTTCATTGAGGAGAAATTTGGTTTTAATCGCACCAGCATAAAAACATTCATTCTTGACAAGCTAAAAGGACTTGTCCTGGCTGCATTGATCGGAGGGGGATTGTTATCTCTTATAGTCTGGATTTATATGGCCAGCGGTCAATGGTTCTGGTTGATCGCCTGGGGAGCCATCACTGCTTTTACGCTATTTATGTTTATGTTTTACTCCAACCTGATCGTGCCACTTTTTAATAAGCAAAGGCCGCTCGATGAGGGCCCGCTCAGGGATGCCATTCAGGGATTTTCAGATAAGGTAGGTTTCAAACTGAAGAATATTTATGTAATCGATGGATCGAAACGAAGCAGCAAGGCAAATGCATATTTTACAGGCCTGGGAGCCAGGAAGAGAATTGTGCTCTATGATACCTTGATTGAGGACCACAGCATTGAAGAACTGGTATCTGTACTGGCCCATGAAATTGGCCATTATAAGAAGAAACACACCCTCTCAGGTGTCATCCAATCCATTCTTCAGACAGGCTTGATGCTCTTTATCCTTTCCCTGTTTATCAACAAGGACGTATTGCCGGAGGCTTTGGGTGCGGCACAGCCCAGTTTTCATATGGGACTGATTGCTTTTGGGTTGCTGTATTCTCCGATATCCCTTGTTTTAGATATGTTTGGCAATACCATGTCACGAAAGAATGAGTATGCTGCAGACCGATATGCCGGGGTCAATTATGATCCGAAAGCTTTATCTGATGCCCTGATCAAACTGTCAGTGAATAACCTCAGCAATCTGAGGCCCCATCCTGCATATGTATTTTTTTATTATTCTCACCCACCATTGCTGAAACGCCTGGCAGCATTAAGGAAGATCAAATCATAACCTAAATTCAGGGATAAAGGAATAATACAGAAAAAATGTTGTGCCCCTACAGGGCGCTGAAATCCTTTCCGTTAATATCAGGATATCGAAGTATGGGGCACTCTGGGCCCAATGGTACAGGAATGTGTTTTTCTGAACATAATATAGCCCCATAGGGGCTCAATATCGTTAAAAGAACAGAAAATATTGGAGAATGCGCCCTGTAGGGGCGCTCCAAAAGGCCCCTAATTATTTTTCTTCCCGAAGAAACCATCCAGTGAATAGCCTTTTTGTTTGATAACATTGATGTGTTGCTTGTAGAAATCTATTAAACTTTCTGTAGTTACTGAAAAGGTGATGCCATATTGTATGGATTTCTCGGATGTGATCTTCATGCTGCCGGTGTATGGCTCTGAAAAGTTCATTTCACTCACTTTATCGGTGTTCTCAGGAGTAAGGTAAAACTTATTCAATGCAGCTGCTGATTTTACCATCCCCACCATCTCAAAGTTAGGGACTCCGTCTCTTACAGCGATCACCGGTCCACCACTGAAGCCCTGATTGAAAACTGCATCGATTAGGAAAGAACCCTTGCGTATCCTGGTCGGGTCACTCACAATCCCTCGTGTAATCATGGCATGACCCAAAGGATACCCCATGATATACACAAAGCTGCCCCATTCCAGCTCTGTGGATGCACCCATTGGATAATTAAATACAGAAATATCGCTTTTCCTGTTGTCTTCAACTTCTTTTCCAAGTATGGCAATATCCGTTTTAGGATCAATGGCAAGGATCTCAAGCTCTCCTCCTGAAGGTGATTTGCTAATGTTGTTTTGCTGACGGGCTTTAATTCCCATTACCTGGATGTACATATTATCCGGGTAGGGATAGTAGGAAAAGACGGTATCAGGATAATCAAGTATGTGCGCACAGCTGAGATACGCTATATTTTTATCAGTATATGAAATGCAGATGGCAGTACCACCAACTGATTCAGAAAAAACATCTACTGCATCAGCCAGTTCCCCGGGTACCGGGCTCTTTCTGATCATATCGTAAGTAACCGCACTTTCAAGATTATATGCGTAAGTCTTATAGAAGACCAAAACGTCCAGTTTAACAAGTGCAGATGCGATGTCTTCAAGTTGTTCAGAGCAATTCCTGTAGGGAAACTCGCTGTCGTATTTTCCATCCGAAAGTGTTGGATAAACAGTTTCATAAGTTGTGCTCTTACAGCCGGAAATCAATAATAAACTGGATAGAATAATTAGAAGTGATATGTTTTTGCGCATAGAATTTCTTTTCATAACAGGGATTAAGTCCTTTTAATTGTAAAGTTATGAAAGCAAAATGAATAAACACATTCCCAATTTGCAATTAGAAAGAAATGAAGGATGATCAGAGATCACGTTTTTTCATGATCCAATAGGATAGTCCTCCAAATAAAGCAATGTATGCGAATACAAGCAGTGTATCCCAAATGCTGATGTAATCCTGAAATTCGACCCCAAAAAGCCTCATGATGGAAGTGTTTGGAATATCGATCAGAGTTCCAATTGCTTTCTTTGGAAAGAAATCGCCAATCTCATCAGGAATTTTATACCTGGCAACCGGCTCAATAATGTAGAAGTAAAGCAATAACAGCCCAATGGCGAAGCCCGATCTTTTTACAAGCAGGCCTATCAGGAAAGCGAGCATAAGAAAGGCATATACTTCGAGAAAATAAGCCAGTAGAAACTCTGTCTTTCCAAAGAAAATACCTACGCTAACATCTTCTGTATGTATCAATCCCAGGATGACGCCAATAATAAAAACAAGGAATGTAGCTGCAAAGCTGATCACACCAATGGTGATGAATTTACTGCTCAGGAAATCCCATCTGCTGAATCCGCTTATGATGTTTTGCCTGATTGTTTTATATGAATATTCATTGGTGATAAGTATGATCACGATCACACCGAGGAATATTTTGAAAAATCCGGCAATGTAGGTAAGGTTATGCCAGATGTCGGGAAGGCTGTAAGCACTTAATCCGGGAAGTGGGATCGGGCTTTTTTTGTTTGCCTCTTCAGCAAGATCATCGATGAATCCCTGTATGCCAAAAAAGAACAGGATGATCAATAATGCATATAAGCCGGCAAGTATCCAGAAAACTTTATTTCCCCGGATCTTCTTATAATCTATTTTGAATAATTTGATCATTTTACGGAGGTTAATTCAAGGAAATAATTTTCAAGACTTCTTTTTCTAACTGCAAGGTGGGTGAGCGTAATATTCTTTGAAAACAGATAACGATTCAGGTCATCGCTCATATATCCTTCCTTCACATTCACCAAGAGTATGGCATTTTCTTTATCTACAGCGATCACATGCTCGTTTTCACGTAGATTGCTTTCCAGGGCCTGCATATCTGCTGCTCTGACTTCGAGCAGGGTCGAGGCATTAATAATGTCGGAAACTTTACCTGTAAAGATGTTCTTGCCCTTTTCGAGAACAGCTACATGCGAACATATTTTCTGGACTTCGTCCAGTAAATGGCTGGCCAGGATGATGGTTATACCACGTTTGGCTATTTTCAGGATGAGTTCCCGTATTTCCGCAATTCCCTGAGGGTCGAGGCCATTTGTAGGTTCATCAAGGATCAGCACTGCCGGATCACCAATGAGGGCAGCGGCAAGGGCAAGCCTTTGCTTCATCCCCAGTGAGTATGTGCGGAATTTACTGTTTTTTCTTTCAGTAAGATCAACAATATCAAGTACTTCCGGGATACTGTTATAGGAGCATCCTTTGATGTCGGCAATGATTTTGAGATTGGTTTCGGCTGAGAGGTATGGGTAAAAAATGGGCACTTCAAGGATGGCCCCGATCTTCTTTCTGTCGTTCTTGCTTGGGGTTTGCCCAAACCAGGAAAAGGATCCTCCACTGGCATTGATCACTGACAATACAATACCCAGTGTAGTGGTTTTGCCGCTACCGTTTGGGCCGAGTATGCCAAATACATCCCCGGATTGTACCTCAAGTGTAAGATCATTCACAGCTTTGATCCTGCCATAGTTTTTCGACAGGTTCTGAATGCTTAATATGGTATTTTCCAATATTGGTGATTTTGTTAAGAAAATGTCAATCTTAATTGCAATTATATGAATATATGACGCTACTTGCTCTAAATTATTACAAAAAAGCCTTATAATTTATAAAAAAGTCGGTTTTAATTTTAATTTTGCAATCGAAAAGGACTTATCAAGCAATCAAAAAAAGCAATATGAAGATAGCAAACAACACAGTGGTCTCAATGACTTACACTTTAACAGAAAACGATGCGAATGGCAACATGATCCAGGAAGTTGAAAAGGATAAACCTTTTGTTTTTCTTTTTGGCTCAGGTTTTCTGCTTCCAAAATTTGAAGAAAACATTCTTGGCCTTGAAGCGGGTGCTGAATATTCATTTCCGCTTGCAAGTGAAGCTGCTTATGGCGCAATTCGTGATGATGCATTGATGGAACTTGACAAATCCATCTTTGAAATTGAAGGAAAAATTGATGAAAATATTCTTTTTGTTGGAAATGATATTCCAATGCAGAATAATGAAGGACAAACCCTAATGGGAAAAGTTCTTGAGATCTCAGATGATAAAGTGAAGATGGATTTTAACCATCCACTGGCAGGGATCAACCTCTTTTTTAAAGGTGAAATCGTAGAAGTACGTGAAGCTACAGAAGAAGAACTGGAACATGGACATGTTCATGGTCCTGAAGGACACAATCACTAAGAAACCAGAAGTTAGATGTATTGGGTCTTCTAGGCCTGATGCTATTTGTATATAAGGAATACCGCCGGTTGTTTATGAATATCCGGCGGATTTTTTTTCCAATCAGTGATCCTCAGTGTTCTGATCATTTCACCCCTTGTGGTAAGCATTGCAGCGATGCATAATCGAGTATCGGGATTGCATGTAGAAATCAGGCTTTCAAATAATTGTAAATTCCTGTAAGGGGTCTCTATAAATATCTGGGTTTGATCATTGCGGTAGGCATCCTGTTCCAGTTTTCTGATTGCATTTGTTTTTTTATGCTTTTCAACCGGCAAATAGCCATGAAACACAAAGTTTTGTCCATTAAATCCAGATGCCATCAGGGCCATAAATATGGATGAAGGACCGGAAAGTGGTATAACCCGAATGCCGTGTTCATGTGCCAGCGATACCAACAATGCTCCGGGATCTGCAACGCATGGTGTGCCGGCCTCCGACATCAGACCGGTATCTTCGCCCGATAGCAAAGGCTTGATCAGTTCGGGAAGTTCTTCGATATTGCTATGTTCGTTCAGTTCGTAAAAGCTAAGGTCATCTATATTGATGTTTTTGTCAACTTTCTTCAAAAAACGCCTTGCTGTGCGAAGATCTTCCACTACGAAATGGGTAATCCCGGATAGAAGAGCCTTCATATTTGAGGGCAAAACATCTCCGGGGGAGCTGTCGCCAAGCAATGTTGGAATTAAATATAAGTGTCCCTTTTTCATAATTATCTCGTTACCTTCTCACTTATCTTTCTTCTATCTTCTATCCTCAATCTTCTGACTACTGACTTCTTACCCCCACGGTATTTTATCAAGATCAATATTCCCGCCTGATAAAATGATTCCGACTTTTTTGCCTCTTACATCAATTTTTTCTTCAAGGATGGCAGCCAGGGGTACGGCCGATGAAGGTTCAATAATGATTTTCATTCGTTCCCAAATAAGCTTCATGGCTTTAATAATTCCTTTTTCACTAACAGTAACGATTTCATCAACATATTCGGCAATAATGGGGTAGGTAAGTGTTCCAAGTGATGTCAGCAATCCGTCGGCGATCGTTCTTGGGTTCAGTGAAGGGATGAGTTTACCTTCATAAAAGGATCGGTAAGCATCGTTTGCCATTTCGGGTTCAGCGGCGATTACCCGGGTGGTAGGGGAGATGTATTTGCTTGTCAGTGCAGTACCGCTGAGCAGTCCGCCTCCTCCAACCGGTGCTATGATTATATCAAGGGCTCCAATCTCTTCGTTCAGTTCAAGAGCCGTTGTCGCCTGCCCTGCAATGATCCTGTAGTCGTTGTAAGGATGGATCTCCAATGCACCCGTTTCCTCAATGATCCCTTTTAAAGTATCTTCTCTTGCTTGCAAGGTAGGTGTGCAGAAGGTGATCTTCCCTCCATACCCGATAACGCCTGCCACCTTCACTTTGGGAGAATTGTCGGGCATGACGATAAGGGCCGTGGTATTACTCAGATAAACTGCCCTGTCTAGTGCCGGGTCAGGATTGCCGGATGAGTGTGTGCCAACTCCCTCTTTTTAGTTGCTCATCGCTGAGTAAAAAAACGGCATTGCAGGCACCGCGTGATTTAAAGGCACCTGCCTTTTGCATGTTTTCGCACTTAAAGAATAGCCTTCCACCACAAATGTCATCAATGCCTGAACTGCTTAATACCGGCGTTTTGTGTATATATGGCCTGATACGGTCGGCCGCTTCTTTGATATCGTTTATGGTGGGAATGGACATAGTATAAAGGATTGCAAAACGAAATTACAAAATTCCCTGAAAGGGCAAGGAGAATATATGGGAGGTGCTATTTTACAATATCATCCATAAGATGATTGCATGCCCGATCCATCATTTCATATACCTTATCGAAACCTGAAGCGCCACCGTAATATGGATCAGGGACTTCATCGTCCGACCCTTCATTCACAAGATTCAGTAAATAGTCAACTTTGCTACGATCTTCATCATCACGGGCAACCCTCATCACGTCTGCATGGTTCATGGCGTCCATTACAAAAATCCTGTCATAGGTGTTAAAATCTTCCACACTAAACAATCTGGCTACTTTATTGGAAATGTCAATATCATGTTTTCTTGCAGTAGAAACAGATCGGGGGTCGGGATGCTGTCCTTCATGATAAGGTTCAAATCCTGCAGAATGTATATACCCGTCAATTCCTTTTTCTTCAAATTTCTTATTAAGAATACCTTCGGCCAATGGAGAACGACAAATGTTACCTAAGCAAACAAATAGGATTTTCATGAGATAAGGTTTGGATTTGATTGGAGTTTAATGAGGAGGATGTTGGCAATTACATTTTAATCTTTTTATCAAGTTCTTCCACATATATCCTGAACTGTTTATCCGTATCAATAAGGTTGTTTACTGTGCGGCAGGCATGAAGAACGGTGGCATGGTCTTTATTTCCACAATGCAATCCGATGGTTGCCAGGGAAGCCTTGGTATGTTTCTTTGCAAAGAACATGGCAAGTTGCCTGGCTTGTACGATCTCTCTCTTCCGGGTCTTGGAATTGATAAGGTCAAGTGAAATGTTAAAATAATCACATACAACCTTTTGAATATAATCAATGGAGATTTCTCTGGCAGTGCTTTTTACAAATTTGTCGATCATTTGCTTGGCCAGTTCCAGGGTGATCGCTTTCTTGTTCAGCGATGACTGGGCCAGGATGGAGATCAGGGCTCCTTCCAATTCACGAACATTGGTGTTGATGCTGTATGCAAGGTATTCAAGTACTTCCTCGGGCATCTCAATACCATCGTTGTAAAGCCTTTTTTGCAGGATGGCAATACGTGTTTCAAAATCAGGTGCCTGCAGGTCGGCGGCAAGTCCCCACTTGAATCGTGAAAGCAAACGCGGTTCCATCCCTTTTAATTCGATCGGAGGTTTGTCGGAAGTAATAACGATCTGCTGGCTATTTTGATGGAGGTGATTAAAAACGTGGAAGAAAACATCTTGTGTTTTTTCCTTTCCTGCCAGGAATTGGATATCATCAATGATAAGTACATCAATCATCTGGTAGAAATGTACAAAGTCATTTTGATTGTTGTTCCTGACGGATTCTATATATTGTGCAATAAACTGTTCAGTAGAAACGTAAAGAACGGTTTTCTCAGGGAAATTCGTTTTAACCTGAATACCGATAGCATGGGCCAGGTGTGTTTTCCCGAGGCCAACATCACTATACAATAATAATGGATTGAAAGAGGTCTTTCCCGGGTTTTCCGACACAGCAAATCCCGCTGATCTGGCCAGCCTGTTGCAGTCACCTTCAACAAAATTTTCAAATGAATAAGATTCTACCAACTGTGAATTGACTTTGATCTTTTTCAGACCAGGAATAATGAAAGGATTTGGAATCTCCTTTGCACCGCTTTTGTTAATATCAATGGGCATTGGGACTGACGGATTCTTTACAGCTGTTTTATTTGAAGTGGGGACCTTAATGGAATAAGGGTTTGATGAAGACTGAAATGAATTATCCATGATAATACTGTACTCCAAACGGCCCTCGATTCCCAGTTCTTTTTTTATTGTTTTCTTTAATAAACTAATATAGTGTTCCTCTAGCCACTCATAGAAAAACTGACTGGGTACTTGAATTGTAAGCACACTGTTTTCTAACTTAAGTGGCTGGATGGGTACGAACCATGTTTTATAACTTTGGTAGTGAATATTATCCTTGATAATCTTAAGACAGCTTTCCCATACCTCAATGGCTTTTTTTTCCATCCGTAATAAAAGAGTATTTATCGAATTAAGTTAATAGGTTTTCCTGATCGTGCAGCTGTTAAAACAGCAAAATTTCTCGCGTTCTTTTGTCTTGTATTTGGCAGTAAAAATTAGTTAACAAATATGAATCAAAAAAAGTTAAAAAAAAACACCATGCGTACTTGACTTCTTTGAAAAAAAGTTGTATCTAATAGGTCGATCATACCTGGATTTTTTTATCTCAGCATATTATTCTGAAAAACACGCCATTGGCAGAAAGTTCCCTTTTTTGTGTATGATTTTATGGTGTTGTTTTTTGCTGATATATTTGTTGAAAAAAGTGAAATTTATTTGCAATTTTCTTAATCTTTTTATTGATATCCCATAATCTAAAGTCAGACTGTTTTTAAATAGCGAATTTTTACCCCATAAATTTTATTGAATCTTTCGTAAATCCTGTTGCTGTCGTTTTTTCTTACCTGAAAACTGAGTTTGCAGCTAAGCTGAAAATCCTGTTTAAGGATTCCCAGGTTCTCATCTTTGATCGCATGCATTACTTCATTCATGAGTGGGTATTCGAATGAAAGTTCATATACGTCATTTACTGTAAAGCTTTTGATATCAGCTGCTTCGAGTGCATCTCTTGTGGCAGTTTTATAAGCAGTGATCAGTCCTGAAACCCCAAGCTTAGTCCCTCCGAAATACCTGACTACTATGGCCAGTATATTTGTAAGGTCCTTCGATTGCAGCTGCCCGAAAATAGGCCTGCCGGCTGTGCCTGAAGGTTCCCCGTCATCGTTTTGCCGGTATGCTGATTTGTCAAAACCGAGGACATAGGCATAGCAATGATGACGAGCATCGTGGTATTCTTTTCGAACTTCTTCCAGTTTCTGCTTAACTTCATCCTCGGTCTGCACCGGATAGGCCAGGGCAATGAATTTACTGCCCTTTTCTTTATAGATTCCTTGTGAAGGCGATGTTATGGTATGATATGTATCTTCAAACAACATTTTTTAAGCATTTGCAATTAAGAGGATGGCCAGAATGCCGAGTATTATTCCGGCCCAGTTTCTCGGTGTAAGCCTCTCCCCGAATATGAAGAATCCACTGACTGCACTCAGACATACAATTCCTGCGTTGGCAATTGGAAATACAATGGAACTGTCAAAGATTCCCATCGATTTTAATATATATAATGTAGAACCGAAATTCAGCAGTCCGAGAAGGATCCCTGCAAGAATGTTTTTAAATTCAATCCTGAATTTTTTCCTGCTATAGCGGAAGATGCTGATGATTATTCCAAGCCCCAGTGCCGTCAGGAAGATTACCGAAAGATATAATACGAGGTCGTTGTTATCTTCCACGTAGTGATGTTCAGAATACTTCATCAAGGTGTCATTGATTCCATTCCCGAGGAAAAGCAACAATGGCAGAATGATATATTTTTTTGGAAAAGCACGTTTTTCTCCGCTGCCCAGAGTTAAATAAAAAGCAAGCAATGCGATGGCTATACCAAGCGCGGCCATGAAGCTTATCTTCTCGCTGAGAAGGATCAGGCCTGCAAGAACAGGGATCACAACCGACATCTTACTGGCAACAGAGGTGAGTGCAACACCAACTTTCTGAGCCGAAAGCGCAAAAATGAAAAAGGTAGAGATGAACGTAAGGCCGAGGAGCAAGGCGTATTCAAACCACTCTTTTTCAATGATTATCTGGCCACTTATCTTCCCATCGTAAATGGCAAGTCCAAATGCAGAAGCTACAATATAATTAACGGTGATTGCCTGCCAGTTATCAATCCTGAACCTGTTAAACAGCTTCATCACCACGAATATGGCTGTCGACTGTATAATGGTTAGGATCAGGAATAGCATGAATGATTGGCTTAAGAATTTTTAATATGGATCAATTTTGCCAGGATGCTAATAGCGATCTCATCAGGGGTTTCACAGTTCATGGGCATCCCGATGGGCATGTCAATCTTTTCAATTAAATCGTCTCCCAGCCCCTTTGCAGTAAATGCTTGCTTTGCCTGTTCAACTTTCTTTCTGCTTCCGATCATTCCCAGATAAATATGTGGCTTTTGTGTACAGGCATAGGTTACTTTCTCATCAGATTCATGGCTGTGGGTCGTTACAATAATATAGGTGTCTTCATCAAAAGGAAGTTCGTTTATTGCTTGCAGGTAATCCATTCTAAGCTGTTTGACTCCTTCAATATTGATCAGGTTCATAAGCTCCAACCTGTGATCGATAAGATTGATATCAAAACCATAATTCTTAGCCAGAGAAGCTACTGCTTGTCCGACATGTCCGGCACCAAAAATATAAAGCTTCTTGCTGGTGGGGAGAGGTTCAATAAAGACTTTTGCCTGCCCGTAGACACGATTTTCATCTTCGTTTCCGGAGCTGTACGATTTCAGTTCCGTCTTGCCGGATGAAATACAATCAATTGCATCTTTAATAACGATCTTCTCCAGCAAACCACCACCAACACTTCCGATCGTTTTTCCTTCGGCTGTAACGATCATCTTACTTCCTGCTTTTCGGGGTGTTGATCCGCTTGTTTCAATAATGGTACATAAAGCAGCGGCTTTGCCGGCTGCGATAAACTCCTGAAGTTTTGTGAGTATGTCCATGGTTTACATAAAATTTTTATAGAAATCCAGGTGCCGGCGGGCTATGGCCTCCCAGCTGTATTCTTCAAGGATTACTTTATATGCATTGTGTCCAATTTCCTTGCATTTCTCTTCATCGTGCAGCAGTTTGAGGATGGCATCTGCAAACTCCTGAGAATTTGATGGGTCTACAAGAAATCCATTGTAGCCGTCAATGATGGTATTTCTGATCCCTCCGAATTTAGAAGCGATTACAGGTGTACCACAACCCATGGCCTCCTGGCTTGTCATCCCAAAAGGTTCGAATAGCGAAGGCATTACAAAAAGTTCGGCCTGCTGGTAATAGGTGCGCATCATTCCATCGGGGACATACCCAATGCGTGTAACCCTGTCTTTCATTCCAGCTTCGTCAATAATCTTGTCCATGGTCGCAAAAACGCCAAGTTCGCGTGGCTTCGGATTGGGTGACCCTCCTCCGATCACAAGATCTACATCCTGTATCTCTTTGCAGACAATATTCCAGGCATGAAGGAGTAGATCGTGCCCTTTGTTGGTATCTATTCTGCTCAGGCAAAACACATATTTATCTGGCAGGGGAGTCTTTACTCTTTCTTCACCCTCTTTTTTAGGATAGTATTGATGGACATCCACACCCGGCGGGATGATCACAATATTATCAGCTTCATACTTACATAGCTCCTTCAACTTTTCCTGCTGAACAATGGATGTGAGTGATTGTGCATTTACATGGTCCGAGATCCTGATTTCTTCTGCAATTCTATGTTTAAAGTTGAATTTCTTTTCCATCTCAATGGGATCATCACCCATTTGATCGCGTTTCCAGGCGCCAAGAGAATGCGGTGTAAAATAAACAGGCTTACCCATTGCTTTTGCTACATCCAGGGCTACAATGCCTGCATCCACGTAGTGACCATGGTAAAGATCATAATCGAGCCCATTTTCTATTATGAATGAAGACATGTTTTTTGCCAGCTCGGGTAGCACATCATAGATAAATTCCTTCGGAATGAATTCCCATGGTCCGGCAGGGATGCGAATCACGCGCACATCAGGATTGTCGGGGACAGGATCTATTTGTGCCTGAGATTGATCAAACCAACGGGTATATATATCTGTCTTGTATCCGGCTTTGGCAAGTGCTTTGGCAAGTTCCAATACATAAACAACCTGTCCTCCTGTATCTGTTCGGCCCAATTTTGGCTGAGGATCAAAATATCCATGCGTGCTGAGCATGGCAATCCGTTTAATCTTGCTCATAGTCTTCTTGTTTTACGGCATTGAAGCCTTTGGTGATAATGATATCAGCATTTTTCTTTTGCGCACTGATGATGCGATGCTCAATCGTTAAAATCTGTTCGAGAAACTCATCTTGTTTCTCCCTGGCGCGTTTGGCTCTGGCCTTTTTCGTATCCTTGATGTTACGGTCGATAAATACCCTGGCATCTACATTTTTTAATGCTGTAGTATAGGTGCCTTCGGCGATAAAGACCTTGAAGCCGCCAAGATCTACTTTTTCTGTGGTTATAAGGTCTTCATCAAAGATAACAAGGGGTTTCTCAATAATATTTTCTCCATTACGAATGGATGAGATTTCTTCATCCAGCAGGAAGAGCTTAACTTCCTGCATGCCAACCCAACCAATATCTTCCACTCTTTTTTGTGCATTCGTCCTTGGTGGATATACAAAGTAATCATCCTGAGCAAACACATAGGCAGGCAGTTTTGCTTTTTCAAGTTCAGCAGCGATGGATGCAGCAATTTCAGACTTCCCGGCACCGGATTCGCCTGCTACAGTAAGAAAGTATTGACCCTCTGTATTTTCTATTTTGGGCAATAGGATAGACACTACCTGCCTGGCGGCCTTCCTGTGGTAATTGTTTATGATAAGTACATCACCTTCCATTTTGTACGTTTTAAGTTTTCCACCTTCGTTAAAACTTCGGTGGACACAGTGGGGTTATAGTTAAATAGGATCAAAAATTTGTGGAAAAATATCAGTACATCAACCCTGTTTTGACCTGTCTTACGGATCATTCGCCCATTGAAATTATTTTCAGATTCAAATATACGGAAATTCGTTAATTTAGTGGAATGGAAATCCGTAGGGCAGAACTAGGTGAATTACAGGCATTGATGAAAATGCAGTTGCGTGAGATGTATCCTCCGCAAGAGGCAGATTCCATTGTTCGACGACTGTTTGAATATATTACCAAACTCAGTCCGGCAGAAATGGCATTGCAGAAGAACAGGAAGCTTAGTGAATCAGAGATCCATTTTATTCAGCGTTCTTTCAAGCGCCTTAAGCATCATGAACCATTGCAATATGTTATTGGAAGCACAAACTTTTTTGGTTTTGAGTTTAAGGTTGATCCTGATGTACTGATCCCACGGCCTGAAACGGAGGAACTTGTCGATTGGATTCTGAAAGACCGAAAGGATCCTTCAGCTTCGATCAGGATACTTGATATTGGTACCGGGAGTGGATGCATCGCCATATCTTTAAAAAAACACCTCCCGGAGGCTGAAGTTCATGCCATTGACATTTCAAAAGGGGCATTGGATATTGCTGAAGAGAATGCTTTTCATCTTGATACTGTGATATCTTTCAGGCAGCTTGATATTCTTGATGAAGAATCCCGGGGAGATATGCCAGGATTTGATATTATTGTCAGCAATCCCCCCTATGTAAACTCTGAAGATCGAGAGAGGATGGAGCCAAACGTACTGGAACATGAGCCTGCACTGGCACTTTTTGTGGATGATGATGATCCCTTATTGTATTACCGTGAGATTATTGAGTTTTCTCTTGATCATCTGAATAAGAAGGGCCGCTTGTATTTTGAATGCAATGAAAAGAGTGCACATGAGGTCGTCAGGATGCTTACAGAAAATGGCTTTTCGAAGATAGAATCCAGGAAAGATATGCAAGGGAAACCGAGAATGGTTTTGGGTGTTAAATTATAAGATGTTTCCTTTTCTATCTCCTGTCTACGGTCTTGTAATGTCTTTCATATCTTTATTACCCAATAGCTTGCATAAGGTTTCTAAGCTATATTCATAAACGCCTTCATCCTTGCTTTCTCTCGGCCCAGCCACGTTCAATTTCTGAACCTTGTTTTCCTGCAACCACTTACGGAAAGATTGTGTGCTTATTTCCTGTTCCTGACATGAAACAATGATTGGTTTTGCCATATCAGTGGCATATTGGATCGTGAAAAGCGTACCTGTATCAGCGATCTTTTTGTAGATGATCAAACTGGCATCACTCTCTTCAATATTAAACCTGGTACGTTCTGAAGGTTCAGCTGTTGCTGTTTCTTTAAGAGGATATTTATCAGCGATAATGCCATCTTCAGCAAGCCTTCCTTTCGGACACCATCCACTTGAGCATAAACCATATTTTATGGCAAAATCAAGGGCAGCCCGGTCGGTGCCGGCCTGCCCTCCGGATATAATAATAAGTCCTTTAATTTTCACTTTTCTTATTCTGCTCAAGAATAAAGTCTCTTTGTGATTTTAAAAGGTTAACAGTGTAGAACAATACATTTTTGATCTCACTCAGTATGCCAAGATACATCAAGCTGTTTTTGGTACCGGCTTCATGATTCTTGATGCGTTTGATCTGTTTCTTGTTCACCTGTTCAATAGTATGAAGCAGTTCAACTTGCATTTGAATGAGTCCGTCAATATCAGTATACCTGTTTCCCTTGATTGTAGAGATAATCCCAACATAAAGCTCTTTGATGCGGGTATTTAACTGATTTAATTCTTCTACCTGACCGGGCAACAATCCTTTAT
Organism: uncultured Bacteroidales bacterium; assembly: GCA_964487735.1. GTDB lineage: Bacteria > Bacteroidota > Bacteroidia > Bacteroidales > B18-G4 > B18-G4. Next base: position 25,106 of record CAZASJ010000038.1, read on the forward strand.
GGTTATTATCAATATGTGTGGTGGCGGTTTTTGCAATAAAGTGAACCGATCTTGTGATCTCACGCAGGAAGTCAAGCACCTGAACATAGTAGTGCCCGGTTTCAATTGAGTCTTCTTCCAACTGGTCAATGGTAAGATGAATGTTATCTTTCAGGTACTTCGCTTTTTTGTTGAGCTCTGAAGTTTCCTTGCTTTTCTTTCGTAGTGTTTTCAGATCCTCATTACCAAGCCCTTTGATGACAGAGAAAAATACATCGGGTACTCTGTTAAGAACCTCAATCACAGTAACGGAGCAATTATCAACGATGTTTTTACCATTGATAACCTCGTTATTTGAAATGCTTTTATTTCTCTCTACTTTTTTAGCTTCTCTTTTCTTGTGTAAGAGATGTGTGCGGAATACAACAAAGCCTGCAAAAAGAATGAGACCAACAATTGCCGGCATCTTTCCAAAAAATATGATCATGGCAATGATGAAAGCCACCGTAAAGGCAGAAAAGGCTGTAAGAAACCAACCGCCGATCACAGAGAGTACTCCGGTAACCCTGAATACAGCACTTTCTCTGCCCCAGGCCCCGTCAGCAAGTGAAGTACCCATCACAACCATGAAGGTAACATAGGTAGTTGACAATGGAAGTTTTAAAGAAGTCCCGAAGGCGATAAGGATACTGGCTACAACAAGATTTACGGATGCCCTGATCATGTCAAATGATGTGGCATCTTTTTCTTGTTGTTTCAGGTTGCTGTATTTAACTTTCTCAATATCAAGGCGTGTTTCTACGCTTTTCTTTATGGGTTGTGGAATAATATATCCAATTCCTTTTGCAAGGTTTCTGGTTTGCCTGACTAAAACCCTGGAAAACAAGGTTGAACTAAAACGCTCACTTCCTTCATTCTGACGACTGAGATCGAGGGATGTTGTGACTACTGATCGTGCTTTTTTTGATTTATAGAGCGTAATAACCATGATCAGACCGGCGATTAACAGCATATAAGTATCTGTCTGAATCTTTCCTGATAAAGCAGTCATGAGCATGCTGTTGGGATCTGCATCCGGTGTGGCCTGAAATGCAAGAAAAGATTCGTAGCCTGCAAGTGGAACGCCGATGAAGTTAACAAGGTCATTCCCTGCAAAAGCCATCGCCAGGGCAAAAGTTCCTACCAGGACAATGATCTTGAGTACATCCACTTTTTTGAATGCCATGCTAAGAATTTGGAATAGAATGGTCCAGAAAAAAAAGCTTGCTACAACAATGATCATTTGATTGTCCTGAATGAAATCTTTCACACCATCATTCATGAAAGAAGCACCTTTGGCTCCTTTGATAAGCATAAAATAGGTGATGGCTGTCAGGGAAATGCCGCCCCAGAGTGCACCAAAATATTTCAGGTTTTTTTTGTAGTTAAAGGTAAACATCAGCCTCGCAAGGTATTGAACAATGGCCCCCACAGTGAATGCCACCACCACCGAGAGCAGTATGCCAAATATGATCATTAATGCATTGGAGGAGTTAATAGAGTTTCCAAGATCAGCCAAGGATTCTGTAGAGGCATAAATCTTTAAAAGAGAGATCGCAACGGCACCCCCAAGGAGTTCAAATACAATGGAAACTGTTGTGGAAGTAGGCAATCCAAAAGTATTGAATGCGTCGAGCAATATCACATCTGTGATCATTACTGCGAGGAAGATGATCATTATTTCTGAGAAATAGAATTGTCCGGGATGAAAAATCCCCTTTCGGGCCACTTCCATCAGTCCACCGGAAAAGGTTGCGCCCACAAGAACACCAAGTGCTGCTACCAGCATGATTATCTTGAAGGGGGCGGCTTTCGCACCGATTGCAGAATTCAGAAAATTAACAGCATCGTTGCTTACCCCAACCACAAGGTCGGAGATTGCAAGGCCGAAAAGCACGACTACCAGAATAAGATAAAATGTATCCATTTGAAAGTATTAGATTTGGCAAAAATAAGAACACATTCATTTACAATGATATTCGTATATTAACTTTTTGTTAACATTTAGTTGACCATAATGATTTTATTAAAAATATGTCCATTTTTGACTTGCATATAAAAGTATGAAACCAAGCTATTCGAAAATATGAAAATGAAGTTTTCTTTTCCACAATATAGCTATTCTTGTTGATATCTTTCGGCTCGTATTCGCAAGAAGCAGAAAATGAGTAGTTTAAGACACATAACAAACCTATTATAAATGTGTTTGCAAATTTTCATGCCGGTTTGTGCGACATATTATGCAAAAATGGCAACTTTTTGGAAGGTTTGATCAATTGGCTTCAAACACCATTTCAGGCAGCGATCATCCCTGGGCAAGGGAAATTGATGGCAGTGCGGTAGTAGGAGGTGTGGAGTATTCACCTATCAGCAGGGTTAAGCTCGCCCTGAATTATCAGGGATGGTATCCCTACGCCAGCGATATGAATGATAAGCCATATGTATTCCTGAACCTCGAGTTTAAGCTTTAATTAAATAATTCCTCTTATTCCATTCAGAAGATGTAACCGCTCGCTGCCCACATGAGTGCGGATCCGATTACTTCACCAATCTCATCACCGGAGAATCAATCTTTATCAGTGAAAGAACTTCGTCGAACCGAAGGTTGATGCTGACAGATCCCATGCTATACGGTGCCAGTTGATAAGGATTGTAGTAGAACCCTATGCTATTATGGGTGAGATAGAAATTATCAGAAGGAGGAATCGTATTTTCAAAAAGTCCGGCTTCTTTGAGCGACTGTTCTTCCCCCAGGTAATATTCATTTCGGTATTTGCGTTCCAGCAATTTGCTCAGTTCATTTTCATAACCGGTTTCAAAAATATCCCTAAGGCTAAGTTGTTTCATTTCCTGTGTATCGAAAACCAGGAAACGCGAAACCCCCATTCCATGTGCTCCGCCGGTATATCCATAGTTGTCAGCCTTGTATACCAGTAAGCCATCACTATTAATGTTTACATAGCTGGATGCATACATCTCCCAGCTAAACGAATGCCCTCCATCGTAGATATCAATATTTGCCTCCAGGTATCGGCGGAAATAATTATCGCTATAAGTATTCAAAAGAGATGCATCAGGAACTGTATCCCGGATCTGCTGTCCGAAGATGGCCTTGAAAATAGCTTCCCTCAATACCTGCATGCTGTCACTTTTCTCCGGCAGGAGTATATACATTTGAATATGGGCATGGGGTGAGTCGGCTGTGTCGACTAAGTTAGAATCCCTGTCAATGCAATAGCCTTTAAGTGGAATGCTATTTGAAGAAGCTTCTTCCATAAAAGTGAACGAGCGTGTAATCCCACTGTTATTTTCCCGGTATGTACCTTTATAATCCTGTTCAAGCATGCCCGAATACTCACCAATTTCAATATTTTGAGAATATGCCTTCAGGCTGGCCACTCCATGCTCGTCAATGCTTCCTTCCAGTCGCTGGGTCCGTATCAGTCCTTCCATCGGGCCATCCTTCTCCCTAAGCTCTGGGAATGTACAACTGCCCATTATCTCATTGTTCGAAATAAGAAGATCAACAATTGCTTTATCGTTTCCGACCAATCCATCCATGTGTGTATACAGAAAAATGCAATTATCTTCCTGTGCATGAGTAAATTGTATAGCGAAACATATAGAGATGATAAAAACGAGTTTTTTCATGATCAGGCAATTTGCTTATTCTCAAATTTATGAATAATTTATTTAACACTTTGCTGCAGACCTGCAGTTTGCTGAAAATCTCGGCACAGAATTGAATCCATAATCCAGTGCCTCCTCTGTAGTTTTAACGAAAGAGGATAATCCATAAT
>CAZASJ010000039.1:0-12727 GCA_964487735.1 uncultured Bacteroidales bacterium
CTGGATACTAGATGCTGGATCAAATCTTAATTCATAATCCAGTGTCTCCTCTATCGTTTTAACGAAAGAAGTTAATCCATAATCAACTTAGCACTCGGCACTTAATTTGAGATGCTGAATGCTATTGCAATACCTGCAGGTGCCCCATCAAAATAGCTTCAATTTCATCTGCCATTTCGTTTTCACCATTGGCTCTGCTTACTTCAGCCATCCGGCGGAGTATAGCAATATCCTGCTGCAACTCCTGACCATAAATGGCGTCAGCGAATTCGGGATCCAGTGAAAGGAAATAGCTTAGTTGCTCATCACAGGTCTCAGTCAATTTCCTTACCTCTTCATTGGCAGTTTCCTTTCTTCCCGCTTCATAATAGATCTCGATAAAAGGCATCATGATGATGTCATAGTGGATCTTATCCGAGGGAAAATAGAACAGGCAGGTATCCAGGATATCTGCTGCCATATCAGGCTTATTCTGATTCATCAAAGCTTGTGCAATCCTGAGGAAGTTCTGTTTGAGGATCCTGGCATGACGATAACTTTCCCTATCCACCGTCACCGATGGATCATTCAAATTACCCCAGCTGAAATCATTCATAATTATATCATAGGATTTATCAGCATGAACGCCTCCCAGTCCGGGAATATAATCCGTGGCCTTTACAGGCATGAATTTATAGACATTACCTTCGAGGTGGCAATATTGATCGATATCCAGCACCTTCTCAAGTGAACTGGGATTCGCAAAATACAAGGGGCGTTCCCAGTTATTGCTTGCAAGAAAGTCCAGTAGCATCAGGTCATTTTTATACAAAGCATTTTGCCTGACTTCCCATTCAATGTAAGGCACGATGAGGTGTGCCAACTCAGGAGGAACAATGCCATTCTGAACACATTTTGCAGAATCAACTGTTAACCGCAGCTTTTTTGTTGGCATATAATTGATCTTCTCACCTGTTGTCAAAGGCAATTTGGTTCGCTCATCTTCACTGGCAATAAAATCGATAAGGTCACTTACTTCAGTATATCCCTTTATGCCACGGTCGACATACATTATATATTGGTTCCTGCCTTTCTCATACTGATCAGGATTCAAGGTAAAAGGCAATGGTTCAGAGTCATAGATCTTTCTGCCCAACTGGTGTACATACCAGTATCCTGAAGACAGCATATAATTCACTACCCTGACATCTGTACGAAAATCTTCAACTTCCTGGACATACCATAAAGGGAACGTATCATTGTCACCATTGGTGATCAGAACCGCATCAGGATCACATGATACCATGTAATTCATCCCGAAGTCACGGGCCGTATATTTTCCGGAGCGATCGTGGTCATCCCAGCCTTGTTGTGCCATGATCCCCGGTACCAATACGAGGCAAGCAGTACCAATCCCGGCAGCTGCGATGTAATTTTCGCCATAGAGTTTCTTCAGCCCTTCGTACAGTCCCATCACCCCCAGTCCGATCCAGATTGCAAAGGCATAAAAAGAGCCTGCATATGCATAATCACGTTCACGTGGCTGGTATGGATACTGATTAAGGTAGAGTACAATGGCAAAACCTGTCATAAAGAACAACAAGGCCACCACCAATGTATCCTTTTTGCTTCTGTTCAGGTGGAAGAACAAGCCAAACAGGCCAAGGAGCAATGGAAGGAAATAAAATTTATTATGTGCTGCATTTTGCATGCTCTCAGGCAGGTTGTTCTGGGGCCCCAGCCTGGCATTATCGATGAAGCCAATCCCACTCAGCCAGTTCCCGTTTTTTGGACCCGGTTGTGCTTCAATATCATTCTGCCTGCCTACGAAATTCCACATGAAGTACCGTAAATACATATGTCCGAGCTGATAATCAAAAAAGAAACCAAGATTGTCGCCAAATGAAGGTTTCACGATAGGCTCCCCATCTACATTTATGGTCCGCGAATTGTTCAGATACTGATTATACATTCGCTTATGCTCAGGCTTTTGCGCACTCCACATCCTTGGGAAAATGGTTGTAAAGCGTTTATCATAAACAGGAATGGTACCAGCTCTTTTATCGGTAATAATATATTTTCCTGCTTTTCGATCCTTAATATACAAAGGATTGCCATCATCATAATCTACAGCAGGCGCAGTGTAGTATTGTCCGTGAAATATTGGCCAGCTTCCATATTGCTCTCTGTTAAGATATGAAAGCAATGAAATGGCATCTTCCGGACTGTTTTCATTGATAGGTGTTTTTTCATTGGATCTTATAATAAGCAGAAAAAACGAAGAATATCCTATGAGAATAAACACAAAGCTGAGTACGACTGTATTGAGCAGAACACGTTTATATTTGATGCTCAAACGCAGTCCCAGAATGATAAGTCCAATCAGCAATACGAAGTATATCATGGTGCCTGAATTAAACGGCATTCCGATACTGTTTACAAAAAACAATTCAAAGGAGGTGGAAAGGCTTACAATTCCAGGGATAATGATATACATGATAATGCTCAGCAGTGCCATGGAAATCGCCACGGTGATCAAAGCACCTTTGGTCGTAGCTTTATATTTTTTGAAATAATATACAAACGCAATGGCGGGTATTGCCAGGAGGTTAAGCATATGCACTCCTATGGAAAGTCCGACCAGAAAAGCGATGAGGATGATCCAGCGATCTGCATGTTTCTGGTCAGCAACAAGTTCCCATCGCAGGATGGCCCAAAAAGTAATGGCTGTAAAGAAGGATGACATGGCATACACCTCACCTTCAGCAGCAGAAAACCAGAAAGAATCTGAGAACGTAAAAGCCAGGGCCCCAACAACACCGCTTCCAAGAATTGAAAACATATTTGCCTTGCTCATTTCGCCTGCAGGTACCACCAGTTTTCTGGCCAGCATTGTAATGGTCCAAAAGAGAAACAGTATGGTAAAGCTACTGCTAAGTGCAGACATTGCGTTTACCATCATAGCCACCTTGGAGGTATCACCAAAAGCAAAAAGGGAGAAAAACCTTCCCAGCAGCTGGAACAATGGTGCTCCTGGGGGATGCCCTACCTGCAATTTATATGCTGTTGCAATATATTCACCACAATCCCACCAACTTGCAGTAGGTTCAAGGGTTAAAAAATATGTTATGGTTGCAATCAGGAATACGAGCCAGCCAATCAGCCGGTTCAGTTTGTTATAATTTTCCATGGAATGGGTTGTTTTGCTATTGTATGCGTCAGCGAAAATATGAAATTTGCTTTGATTTCGCTGCTATTGCATATGAAATTAAACATTTTTAACAATCCTAAAAGACTCCAAAATCAAATTCAACAGGCATTCAGCGCAAAAATTAAGTGAAAGATTTGGGAGAATGATAAAAATTTGTAATTTTGCAGTCCGAAAATCGCATGTGCGATATAGGATTGTCCGATGGTGTAACTGGCAACACGTCTGATTTTGGTTCAGAAGAGTCCAGGTTCGAGCCCTGGTCGGACAACACAAAGCGGAAGGCATTATGAGGGGACGGGAGTCCCCTCTTTTATTATTAACAATGATTAAAGAAAAACACGTACGTAAACTGGCTGAACAGCAACTTGACGGAAGCGACAAGTTCGTTGTACAGGTAATGGTAAAACCAGGAAATAAGATAATGGTATTCATTGATGGTGACGGAGAAGTAACTGTAGGTGACTGTGTTGCCGTTAGCAGGGCCATAGAGGGAAATCTTAACAGGGATGAAGAAGACTTTCACCTGACGGTATCCTCTGCAGGGCTTGACATGCCTTTCAGTCTTATGCGACAGTACAAGAAATACATCAACAGGGCCATTAAAGTGGAACTGATGGATGGAAGCAAGATGACCGGTATCCTCACTGAGATTACCGACAAAGAGCTTGGCATCAAAGAACTAACAAAAAAACAAAAAAACAAAAAAGCTGAAGCAGGCCCTGAACAAAGGCTTGCACTCAATGAAATAAAAGAAACAAAACCGGCTGTAACATTTAGTAAATAGCCGGAGAAAACTTAAGAACAATGGAAGGTATAAATTTAGTAGAAACCTTTGCAGAATTTAAAGAATTCAAGAACATTGACAGGGAAATGCTCATGGTAATCATTGAGGATATTTTCCGTCATATGCTTGAAAAGAAATATGGCAGTGATGAAAATTTCGACATCATCGTGAATATTGATAAAGGTGACCTCGAGATATGGAGAAACCGCGAAATCGTGGAAGATGCAGAATTGGAAGATGAAAATCTTCAGATTGCTTTATCAGATGCCATAAAGATCGAACCCGACTTTGAAGTAGGCGAAGAGGTCTCTGAAGAACTTAAATTGATGGATTTTGGCAGAAGGGAGATCTTATCGATCAGGCAAAACCTTATCGCTAAAATCCAGGAATACGAAAAAGACAACGTATATCAGAAATACAAGGAAAAGATCGGAGAAATCATTACCGGGGAAGTATACCAGGTATGGAAGAAAGAGATCCTGGTTCTTGATGATGAATATATTGAGTTGACAATTCCAAAATCAGATCAAATACCCTCAGATTTTTACAGGAAAGGCGATTCTGTCAGAGCGGTCGTTTCCAGGGTGGAAATGAAGAATGGCAGTCCTTCAATTATCCTCTCCAGAACATCGCCTGTATTTCTTGAAAGATTGTTCGAGTCAGAGGTTCCAGAAGTATACGACGGCTTGATCACCATTAAGAATATTGTAAGGGTACCCGGAGAAAGGGCAAAGATCGCCGTTGAATCATACGATGATCGCATTGATCCGGTAGGCGCCTGTGTTGGGATGAAAGGATCAAGAATACACGGTATTGTGAGGGAACTCAAGAATGAGAATATTGATGTAATCAATTTTACGACCAACCCTACATTATATATAACAAGGGCCCTTAGCCCTGCAAAAATCTCATCCATTAAGATAGATGATAATACTAAACGTGCTGAGGTTTATATGAAGCCTGACCAGGTTTCACTGGCCATTGGTAAGGGAGGCTTTAATATCAGGCTTGCTGGAAAACTAACAGGATACGAAATCGATGTATATCGTGATACGGATACTGACAGTGAAGATGTGGACCTTATTGAATTTTCAGATGAAATCGATGAATGGATCATCGAAGAATTAAAAAGCATCGGATGTGATACAGCCAAAAGTGTTTTAGAACTTGAGCCCCAGGAGCTCGTAAAAAGAACCGACCTTGAAGAAGAAACAATCAACGAGGTTATAAGAATCCTGAGAGCAGAGTTTGAATAAAAACACTATTTTTAACGCTGTATTAATCTGATTTATAAAAAGATTAATAATTATTGAATCTAGTATATGACGGAAGTAACCAAAGCTACCAGATTAAGTAAAGCCGCCAGGGAGTTCAATGTTGGTATTCATACCATCGTGGAATATCTTTCCAAAAAAGGTATTGTAGTCGATGAAAAGCCAACAACGAAGCTCAGTCAGGAGGCTTATGCTATGTTGGTACAGGAATTCCAGACTGAGAAGGCTGTTAAGGAAGAATCCAAAAAAATGGAACTCGATACCAGCCAGCATACATCTCTCAGCATTGACGACCTGGGAAAAGCCAACATTGATGAAGAGGTAGATACTGATCCGGATTTCATTATCAAGGAAACTGCTATTTCAGAGCCTGCACCCATCAAGGAAGCTGAAGTTAAAGTTAAGCCTGAACCCGAAGTAGTTGCCGAGCCCACTAAGAAAGCAGCAGCTAAAAAGGAAGAAGAAAAAATCGAGGAAAAGCCTGTTGAAGTAGAAAAGAAAGAAGAAAAGAAAGAAGAAAAAGAAGAGGTCAAAGAAGAGGCCAAAGAAGATCTAAAAGAAACTGAAGCAGAAGAAAAAGAATCATCCATAAAGGTCCTGGATAAAATCGATCTGGATGCAATAAATCAGAAGACACGTCCTGCCAAGAAAACAAAAGAAGAAAAAGCAGCTGAAGCTGAAGCGAAGAAAAAACCTGCTGCCAGGAAGAAAGAAGAGCCTAAAGAAGAAATTAAGAAAGAAGTTGTTGAAGCGGTTGAAGAAGTAAAAACCGAAATACCGGAGGCCAAAGAAGAAGAAAAAGAACAACCAAAAAAAGAGCCTAAGCCTGAAGAACCTAAAGTTGAAAGCAATTTTCTGGAAACCAAATTTGACAAGTTAAGCGGACCCAAGATCCTTGACAAGATCGACCTTAAAATTTTTGAACGCAAGCCTGTTGCTTCTTCAAAAGACGATAAGGTTTCTCAAAAGAAAAAGCGAAAAAGGATTGCCACGCCAAAACAAGTTGGGGATCAGAATGCCAGAAAGCATGATGATAGAAACAAAAAAGGCCGCAGGAAGAAAGATGTTCTTAAGCCTGAGCCAAGCCCTGAAGATATTCAAAAGCAAATTAAGGAAACGCTTGCCAGGCTCGCACCTTCAGGCAAATCGAAAGGTGCAAAACACCGCCGCCATAAACGTGATGGAAGAAGTCAGCAAGCCGAGGAGGAATTGCGTCAACGTGAAGCGGAAAAGGGAACCATTAAGCTTACCGAGTTTGTAACTGTAAACGAACTCGCCAGCATGATGAATGTTACCGCAACGGAAGTAATTTCCGCTTGTATGACATTAGGACTGTTTGTATCGATCAACCAGCGTCTTGATGCTGAGACACTGAACCTTGTTGCCGAAGAATTTGGTTTCGAAGTTGAATTTGTAAGTATTGAGGTACAGGAAGCCATCGATGGAATTGAAATTATTGAAGAGGACCACGCAAAACTCGAACCCAGGGCACCAATCGTAACCGTAATGGGACACGTTGACCACGGGAAGACCAAACTCCTTGATTATATTCGTAAAGCCAATGTTGTTGCCGGTGAGGCCGGTGGTATTACCCAGCATATTGGGGCCTATGAATTCAGCCTTGATGATGGCAGAAAAATTACCTTCCTTGATACACCGGGACATGAGGCCTTTACCGCCATGCGTGCCAGGGGTGCCAAGGTAACCGATGTTGCCATTATTATCATTGCTGCAGATGATGACGTAATGCCCCAGTCTAAAGAAGCCATTAACCATGCCCAGGCAGCCGGCGTACCCATCGTATTTGCCATCAACAAAATCGATAAAGCAAATGCAAATGCAGACAAGATCAAACAACAGCTTTCTGCAATGGATATTCTCGTAGAAGAATGGGGAGGAAAATACCAGAGCCAGGACATTTCTGCCAAGGATGGCTTAAATGTTAATGAGCTGCTTGAAAAAGTATTGCTTGAGGCAGAAATGCTCGACCTTAAAGCAAATTATAATAGAAATGCCGTTGGTACAGTGATCGAATCTTCTCTCGATAAAGGAAGAGGCTTCGTTACCAATGTACTGGTTCAGGCAGGCACAATGAAAGTGGGTGATATGGTACTGGCAGGATCTTTCTACGGAAAGGTTAAAGCCATGTATAATGAGCGCAACCAAGTCGTTAAAGAAGCCGGCCCCTCCACACCTGTACTCTTACTCGGATTGAATGGGGCACCACAAGCCGGGGACACCTTCAACGTTATGCTTGATGAACGCGAAGTCAAGAACATTGCCAACAAGCGTGAACAACTACAACGTGAGCAAGGCCTTCGTACAACCAAGCATATTACGCTGGATGAAATTGGCCGCAGAATCGCTATTGGCGACTTCAAGGAATTAAATATTATTGTAAAAGGTGATGTTGATGGTTCTGTAGAAGCACTTTCTGACTCTCTGCTTAAACTCTCTACTGAAGAGGTTCAGCTGAACGTAATTCTGAAAGGTGTTGGAGCAGTAACTGAAACAGATGTTATGCTGGCTTCAGCTTCCAATGCCATTATCGTTGGATTTAATGTAAGGCCTCAGCCAAGTGCAAGGAAACTTGCGGAAAATGAGCAGATCGATATCCGCCTTTACAGCATTATCTATCAAGCCATCGAAGAGATCAAATCAGCCATTGAAGGAATGCTCTCTCCCGATATTGAAGAGAAGATCACCTGCAATGTTGAAGTACGTGAAGTATTCAAGATCACCAAAGTGGGTAGTGTTGCAGGCTGTATGGTTCTCGACGGGAAGATCACAAGGAACACTGCAGTACGCCTGATCCGTGATGGAATTGTGGTTTACACAGGAAAGCTTGGATCACTCAAACGCTTCAAGGACGATGCAAAAGAAGTAGCAACCGGATATGAATGCGGACTGAACATTGAGAACTTTAATGACATTAAGGTAGGTGATATTTTGGAAGGTTACGAACAGGTTGAAGTGAAGAGAACCTTATAGGATATTCAATTCTTGGTATTCAATATTTAATTATTTCCTGAAAATAGTTTCTGTACGATCCGGACCGATTGATACGATCTCAATAGGCACTCCTGTTTCCTTTTCAATATAACTGATATAGCTATTGAGTGCTTCAGGAGCATTGCCCATATTATTCAGTCCTTCAAGGCCGGTATTCCATCCCTGCATTTTTAAATAAACAGGCTTTACATCTTTGGAAGTCATATCGTAAGGCACCTCTTCCGTTATTTTACCTTCAATTTCGTAGGAAGTACATATATCCAACTCGCTAAATGGAGTGAGGACATCTGTCTTCATCATAAAAAGCCTGGTTACGCCATTCAGCATGATGGCATAGTTTAATGCTACCAGGTCGAGCCAGCCACATCGTCGCGGACGTCCGGTTGTTGAGCCATACTCATTTCCGGTATCGCGCATCAGCTTCCCATTATCGTCAAACAACTCAGATGGAAATGGGCCACTCCCTACACGGGTGCAATACGCTTTAAATACGCCAAAAACTTCTCCAATGGTTTGCGGAGCAACACCCAAACCGGCACATACTCCGGCTGTGATTGTATTTGAAGACGTTACAAAGGGATAAGTTCCAAAATCAATATCCAGCATAGACCCCTGTGCACCTTCTGCCAAAACTCTTTTGCCCTCCCTGAGCGCTTTATTGATCATGTATTCGCTATTTACCAATTGAAGCCGATCGAAAATCTTCAGGGCATCGAACCAGGCCGTTTCATAATCAGTGAATGACATCCCATCCAACTCAAAATCTTCAGCCTTGAAACCATAGGAACCAATAATGCGAAAATGCGATTCGCGCAATTTAATATATTTATCACGGAAATTAACTTCGTTAATATCACCTATGCGCAAACCCAGGCGTGCCACCTTGTCGGTATAAGTAGGCCCGATCCCTTTCAGGGTAGAACCAATTTTTTCTTTTCCTTTGAAACGTTCGTAGGCCGCATCAAGAAGCCTGTGAGAGGGGGTGATCAAATGTGCCTTGCGCGAAATAAAAAGCCGCTCATCTACAGGGATATTATTGGCATCAAGATTCTCAATTTCCTTTTTCATAATAAAGGGATCGAGGATCACTCCATTGCCAACAATATTGCTTGCTTTTTCGGAAAATATTCCTGACGGGATGGTATGCAAAACAAACTTTTTACCGTCAAAAATAATGGTATGTCCTGCATTCGGGCCTCCCTGAAACCTTGCGATGATATCATAATTGGGGGTAAGTACATCCACAATTTTCCCCTTACCTTCATCTCCCCATTGGAGACCAAGCAATACATCAATTTTCATGGGAGCGGTTTTTATTGTTTGATATGTCCGTAAAATGTGAGCGAGTGATGTGTAACTTCAACATTGAGGGTTTTCTCAACATACTCTTTAATCTCCTCGATCCTGGGATCAGAAAACTCGATTACCTTACCGTCCTGTGAATTGATAAAATGATCATGCTTTTTGAATTTGTAAGAGCGCTCGAACTGAGCACAATTATTCCCGAACTGATGTTTTGTAACAAGATTGCAGTCAAGCAGAAGTTCAATGGTATTGTATAAAGTTGCCCTGCTGACACGATACTTGTTGTTCTTCATACGGATATACAGGGTCTCGATATCAAAATGCCCTTCTGTAGCATATATCTCCTTCAGAATGGTATATCTTTCAGGCGTTTTCCTGTGTCCCCGCTGTTCCAGATAATCGGTAAAAATCTTTTTTACTTGTTCCAGCGTATCCTTGTTCGTGTCTTTCATCGAAGTACAATTTTATCAGGCTCAAATTTAAATAAAATATCTATTCGAATTTGGTATAAATAAAAATAATTTTCAACCAGACTTAATAATTGAAGCGCAAATCAAGTTTAATAAATTGTTTGAATATCAGGAGACAGTCCTATCTATCCTGCTGATCTTTTGAATTTCCGGGATTTTCTTCAGATTATCGATCAGTTGGTTTAAGGATTCCGTATTTTGTATGTACAACATAATGACCGCCTCGGTCAAGCCTTCATGAGTATTCAGGTTAAAAGAGCGGATCCCCAGGCCATGCTTATCATAAATCACTTCAGAAATTTGTTTTACAAGGCCTTTCTTATCCACTCCCTTTAATTTGATTCCGGCAAGAAAGCCTATGGATTCATCGGTCCTCCATTTTGCCTTGATGATCCTGTTTCCGTGGCTCGACATAGATTGAATGGCCACCGGACAATTGGTCCTGTGAATGAGGATCTTTCCACGGCGATTGATAAATCCAACCACATCATCTCCCGGGATCGGGCTACAGCAAGTTGAAATTACATAGCGAATGTCTTCAATATCATCACTTAGCACCAGTGTTTCAGGTTTCTTTTCCAACTGCTGGATAATATCAGGGCTTACTGACTTTTGATTTTTACTCCTGCTAAATGGCCTGCTGATAAACCTGAGCCAGTTTCCTTTATCCGACAATTGTGTAAAGGCTCTTACATCTCTGAGCCCAAGAACTTCGTGAACAATATCATAATACATCCTGTTCAAGGACTTATATCCCAAATATTCCTTGAAACGATTGGCCACGCCATCAGAATATTCCACTTTTTGCTGGCTAAGGAATTTCTTTAGCAATTCTTTTCCTTCTTCAGCATGTTTCCTGTACTCTTCCTTCATGGCAGCTTTGATCCTGTGCTTTCCCCGTGCTGTTATAACAAAGTTCAACCAGGCTTCCTTCGGAACTTGCTTCTGCGATACGATGATCTCCACCTGATCCCCGCTTGAAAGAACATGATTCAAGGGGACCAATTCATGGTTTACTTTGGCCCCGATTGATTTATCCCCCACCTGGGAGTGAATGCTATAGGCAAAATCGAGTACTGTGGCTCCTACCGGCAGGTTTTTCAGCTCGCCTTTGGGAGTATATACATAAATCTCATCGGAAAAGAGATTTAATTTAAATTCATCTACAAAATCAAGTGCACTTGAATCTTCTCCCATTAAAAGTTCCTTGATTCTGTTCATCCATTCATCCAGGCCGGTATCATGGTCACTGTCATTCTTATACTTCCAATGAGCAGCGTACCCTTTCTCTGCGATTTCATCCATGCGCTGGGTACGGATCTGAACCTCCACCCACTTTCCTGTCTTGCTCATCACGGTGGTATGCAGTGCCTCATAACCATTTACTTTTGGTAATGAAATCCAGTCGCGAAGCCTGCTTTGATTCGGTCTATAATAATCTGTAATAACAGAATAAACTTTCCAGCATTTTTCTTTTTCGAATTCCTGGGGTGTATTGATAACAATACGAATTGCAAAGAGGTCAAAAACATCTTCAAAGGGGATCTCCTTGGTTTGCATTTTCTGCCAAATGGAATAAACTGATTTTTCCCTGTCGAGAATGACAAAGTCCATCCCTTTTGCTGCTAAATCTTTCTTGATCGGATAGATAAATTTACTGATAAACCTTTTCCTTTCCGGGCGAGAAGCTTTAAGCTTTGTGGAAATTGTTTTATAAATTTCCGGTTCGAGAAATTTCAAAGAAAGATCTTCCAGTTCGCTCTTGATGGCATGCAGTCCGAGACGATGCGCAAGTGGAGCAAAAAGATACAAGGTTTCAGAGGCAATCTTCAATTGCTTATTGCGTGGCATGGCTTCCAGGGTGCGCATATTATGGGTACGGTCGGCCAATTTTAAAAGGATTACCCGGACATCCACCGACAGGGTCAGGAGCATTTTCTTAAAATTCTCTGCCTGGGCAGAAGAAGAAGGATGCTCAAAGATCTCCTCTATCTTGGTAAGGCCGTCAATAATCCTGGTAACGGTATCGCCAAAGAGCGCACGAATATCGGCCAGTGTGTATTCTGAATCCTCCACAACGTCATGAAGAAGTGCACAAATCACGGAAGTGGTACCCAATCCGATCTCTCCGGCAGCAATCCGGGCCACTTCAATGGGATGATAAATATAAGGTTCGCCCGACTTCCGTCGCATATCCTTATGGGCATCAACAGCAAGGTTGAAAGCCTTTCGAACAAGCTTTTTATTGATCGGTTTCTCTCGTTTCGACCATACCCTTAATAGGTTACGGTAACGATTAAGGATCTCTTTCTTTTCTTTTTCCGCGTTGGGTGTATACATTCCTGCAAGTAAACAATACTGTACGAATGAACAAAGTTACATCAATTTATGTAATTCTTTGTGGGCAAGGAATACAATAATACAGGGAATATTACTAATTTTGAAATGGCTGGAACGAAGATCTTCATTCATGCAACGATTAATATTCTTCTTTCTGATGATCCTTTTCGGATTGTCTTCTGCTTTTGCCACTCATCAACGAGCCGGTGAGATCACCTATACATATGTGTCGGGGCTGACCTTTGAATTCACTGTAATCACTTATACCAGAACATCTGCTCCTGCCGACCGCCCTTTCCTGGAAATTGCCTGGGGCGACGGATCCACCAGCGAACTTCCAAGAACACAAAAA
>CAZASJ010000039.1:12737-19845 GCA_964487735.1 uncultured Bacteroidales bacterium
GATATCAGCAAGAATGTATATGCCTATGTCCCTGAAGTGGGTGCTACACAGGCCAGGCACACCTATTCTTCTCCGGGAACTTACAGGATCTCCGTTGAAGACCCGAACAGGAACTTCGGCGTAATGAATATTCCAAATTCTGTCAATGTCCCCTTATTTATCGAAACAGTGCTGACAATCAATCCATTGATGGGGATGAACAATTCGCCCATATTGCTCAACCCTCCTATCGATAACGGATGCGTGAACCAGATCTATATCCACAATCCGGGAGCTTATGACGTTGATGGTGACAGTTTATCGTATAGCCTGATTACCTGCCGCGGCGCGGAAGGGCTTAATATTCCGGGCTACACTTTACCCCTGGCTTCCGACAGCATTGGCATCCACCCGGTAACAGGTGATCTGCTCTGGGTTAAGCCACCCATACAGGGAGAATTTAATATTGCAATCCTTATTGAAGAATACAGGAATGGGGTAATAATTGGGAGTGTAACCCGTGATATGCAGATCACAATCATTGGTTGCAATGATCAGAATCCCCCCGTGATTCATGCTATTATGGACACTTGTGTTGAGGCAGGAGATACGCTTTTTATGGAGATCATAGCAACAGAACCGGATGGGGATGTTGTGGAACTGACTGGCACAGGCGGACCTTTTGAACTAAGCCTTAGCCCTGCCTGGATAGATCCCGACCCGGCAAGTGGAGTAGATACCGTCAAGACTACATTTATCTGGCCAACAGTCTGCAATCATGTTCAACAGCAACCTTACTATACCTATTTCAAGGCAGCAGATGATGGTGAGCCGGTCAACCTTATCGACCTGAAAACCATTTCCATCAGGGTGATCGGCCCCGCACCTGAAGGACTCACAGCTGAAGCAATTGGGAATTCCATTCACCTTGACTGGATCAAAAGCCCCTGCGCCAAAGCTGCGAAATACGAAATTTACAGAAGAGCAGGCTATTATGGATTCGTTCCTGATTACTGTGAAACCGGGGTTCCTGCCTATACGGGTTACAGCCTCATTCACACAACAGCCTCTGAAAATGATATCAGCTTTATAGATGACGGAGGAGGTACCGGACTTATACATGGATTGGATTATTGCTATATGATCGTGGCCATCTTCATCGACGGCGCAGAAAGTTATGCATCAGAAGAGGTTTGTACTTCCCTTAAAAAAGATCTGCCCATCATTACCAATTCAGGAAATGACAGCGCCAACCTCAGTAACGGATTTGCCCGCCTGGCCTGGTCAAAACCAACAGAGATCGATCCTGTACAGATTCCCGGCCCGTATTATTATGAACTACACCGGGCAAATGGGTTAAGCGGCCAGAATTTCCAATTCATTCAAACTTTCCCCGGACTGGATGATACTACATATATTGATCAGGATATAAACCTGAATCAAGATAATACCGCTTATAATTACATTGTTAAATTCTTTAGTGAAACCAACGGTTTTGTTGGAAACAGCCAGGAAGCAAGCAGTATTTTCCTCAATATCTATGAAACCGACAACAGGCTTGAATTAAGCTGGCAGCTCAACGTAC
Organism: uncultured Bacteroidales bacterium; assembly: GCA_964487735.1. Lineage (GTDB taxonomy): Bacteria > Bacteroidota > Bacteroidia > Bacteroidales > B18-G4 > B18-G4. Next base: position 14,302 of record CAZASJ010000039.1, read on the forward strand.
CCTGGGTCAATGAATACTACACAATTTATAAGAGAGGACCCGGCGGCAGCAATTACGAGGCCCTGGCCACCACTCCAAACCTGTATTTTGTTGATTCTAATCTGGTAAACAACGAAGAATATTGTTATTACATTGAAAGTACGGGCAGTTACGGTACTCCCGGCCTGATAAACCCCATCATTAATTATTCCCAGCTTGAATGCGGAATACCTGTTGACAACATTCCGCCATGTGCTCCCGGACTAAGTGTTTACACAGATTGCCAGCTGTATCAAAATACACTGAGATGGAGCAATCCAGCCTGGGCAGACAGCTGCGACCCGGATATTGAGCAATATTATATCTATTTCAGCCCGAACGCTACAACAGATGTTTCCCTAATCGATTCCGTTCCTCAAATTTACGACGACAGCCTGAGTTATATTCATGAAGGATTTGTACTGGGATGCTATGTAGTAACTGCCATCGATTCGGTAGGGAATCAAAGTGCATACAGCAATAAAGTTTGTGCCCCGGGTTGTGCAGGATATGAATTACCAAATGTATTTACCCCTAATGGTGACCAGCATAATGATTTTTTCACGCCATTCCCTGAATCACTGGGAAGTGTTGAGAAAATCGAGATCGTTATATATAATCGCTGGGGAAGATTGGTTTTTGAAGGAAACGACCCCCTGATAAACTGGGATGGCAAAAACTATAACAACAATGCTGATTGTCCGGACGGAACCTACTTTTACGTTTGTGAAGTATATGAAAAAACCCTGAACGGCCTTGTGCAAAGAACCATTCAGGGTAGTGTAACTATTTTGAGATAAGTTATTCGGTATTTGATATCCGAAGCCTATTTCTTGTCAAAAGCCATTAACATGGTGATCAGATCCACAACACGGTTGCTGTATCCCCATTCATTATCATACCAGTTCAGTACCCTGACAATGCGTTTGCCAAGTACTTTTGTATATTCAGGATCGTAGATGGAGCTGTATGAATTCCCTACGATATCGGATGAAACCACCTTGTCTTCAGAATATAGAAGGATGTTTTCAAGTTTTTTCGTTTTTGAAGCGATCCTTACTGCAGCGTGAATATCTTCCACGGTAACGTCTCTTTTAACTTCCACAACGAGGTCAACCACAGAACCATCAGGCACAGGTACTCTTGAGGCCATGCCATCCAGTTTACCAGCCAGTTCGGGAATTACTTTTCCTACCGCTTTTGCAGCTCCGGTTGTGGTTGGGATGATGTTTTCGGCTGCAGCACGTCCACGGCGCCAATCCTTATGAGGTACGTCGGCAAGACGTTGGTCATTAGTATAGGCATGGGTGGTGGTCATCAGTCCCTCGATAATTCCAAATGAATCATTCAAGACTTTGGCCATAGGTGCCAGGCAGTTGGTTGTACAACTTGCATTGGAAATAATCCTGTGCTCAGGTTTGAGTTCATCATCATTTACACCAATGACCACAGTACAATCGATCTCATCTTTTGCAGGTACCGTAAGGATAACCCTTTTTGCTCCTGCCTTCAGATGTGGCTCAAGTGATTCCCTGCTACGGAAGATCCCCGTTGCCTCAATGACAACATCAATTTTAAGTTCTCTCCATGGAAGGTCTTCCGGGTTGCGGATGCTCAACATTTTCACTTTTTCATGAGGTGTAACCAGATAGTCATCTTCCAAAGTGATATCCTGCCCGAAGCCTGACATTACAGTATCGTATTTCAACAGATAAGCGAGCACTTCATCATCAAAAAGGTCGTTGATTGCAATAACATCTATATCTTTTCTTGCATTGAGGATTCTGAAAACAGAACGACCAATCCTTCCAAATCCATTAATTGCTACTCTCATTTTGAGCCTCCTTTCTTATCCAATTCATTATAAGCCAATATAGCATCGATGATCCTTGCTGCAGTGGCCAGTGCTGTATGATACCATATCAGTGTTTTCACCATCCTTCCAGGCGACATCAATGTTGCCTGCGTATCGAAATTCACCGAATGTCGGTCACCGATGACATCGGTGGATACAATCGGATCAGTTACAATACGCACAGTATGGGGATTTTCTTTTGCAAATTCAGCAACTGCTTCATTCACCTGCTCCCTGGTGGTTCCTTTATCCTTTAAGATGGTAGTAAGGTCAAGGAGTGAACCATTGGGTACCGGCACGTTGAGGGCAGATCCTTCTATACGGCCTTTAAACTCAGGCATTACATGCTGAATCCAGCGTGGGCTTTGCGTTTCATTTGGAATGATATTTTCCGCTGCTGAACGACTTCTCCTGAAGTCGGTGCTTGCCTTGTCGCGTAATGGCTGATCAGATGTATATGAATGTACCGTAGTGAGCATGGCATAATCCACACCGAATGCTTCATCAAGCACCTTTAACATCAATGCAGTGGCATTGGTTGTGGCAGAGCCTGCCGAGATCAGTTTATCGGAAGCTTTCATGCTTTGGTCGTTTACACCCATGATCACGATCCTGTCAATCTCATCCATTGGTAAAGTAGTGATAATAACTCTTTTGGCACCGGCTTTCCGGTGGGCCTCCATATCTGCTTTTGTTTTATATTTCCCTGTTCCGTCAATTGCAACATCAACATCAAGGCTATCCCATAATACGTCGCCGGGCTCCAGGTTCTTTCCCTGTATCATCCTGGCCCTACCGTTCTTTGACACTAAGAAGTTTCCTTCCAGTTTCACATCAATACCACCTTTCGTTTCTACCTTTAGAAGATACTCCAGTATCTCAGGGCGGCCCAGGTCAGCGATGGCTACGATCTCGATACGTTCATCATTGAGGCAAAGCCTGTAAATGTGGCGGCCAACCTCTCCGAATCCCATAATTCCAACTCGAATTCTGTTCATAATAATAATATTTGTCTATTAATAATACACCTGAAACGCTCAGGCAATCCTTTTATTCTTTGTACTTAAAGTGAAAACGAAATACAAATCCGTTGGTTCAGTTAAGAGGGACAAAAATAATACATATTCATCAGTTTGGGCTGTTAATAATGTGTTAATTTTCAGGGAATCACGCATTATATAAAAATCAATAAAATTTCAATAATTAGTAGTACTTTTGCAGCGTGGAAAACATCAGAAATTTTTGTATCATCGCTCATATCGATCACGGTAAAAGTACCCTGGCCGATCGCCTGCTGGAAATCACCGGAACAGTATCCGGGCGTGATCTTCAGGAGCAGGTGCTTGATGATATGGACCTGGAAAGAGAACGCGGCATTACCATCAAAAGCCATGCGATCCAGATGAATTATGAGGAAAATGGAAAGAAATACATCCTCAACCTTATAGATACCCCCGGACACGTCGATTTCTCATATGAAGTTTCAAGATCACTTGCTGCCTGCGAAGGAGCCCTGCTGATCGTGGATGCCACTCAGGGCATACAGGCCCAAACCATTTCCAATCTCTATCTTGCCATTGAAAATGACCTGGAGATCATTCCGGTACTTAACAAAATGGACCTGGAAGCCGCCATGCCTGAGGATGTGAAAGACCAGATCGTTGACCTGATAGGATGCGACAGGGATTCAATCATTGAGGCCAGCGGAAAAACCGGCTATGGTGTAGACCGAATCCTTGAAGATATCATAACGAAGATACCATCTCCAAAAGGAGATCCCAATGCACCATTGCAGGCGCTTATCTTCGACTCTGTATTCAATTCATACCGTGGTATTATTGCATACATCAGGGTTGTGAACGGAACATTGATGAAAGGTGAACATGTCATGTTTGCCAATACAAATAAAAAATACGACGCTGATGAAATTGGCGTGCTGAAACTAAAACCGGAAGAAAGAAAACTCCTTTCCGCCGGTGATGTTGGTTATATTATCTCCGGTATCAAATCTTCGAAAGAAGTAAAAGTGGGGGATACCATCACGCATGTAGAACGCCCCTGCGATGAAGCCATCGACGGATTCGAAGAAGTAAAACCCATGGTTTTTGCCGGAATCTATCCTGTTGATGCCGATGATTATGAAGAACTGCGAGCATCCATTGAAAAACTCCAGTTGAATGATGCCTCCCTCACTTTTGTGCCGGAATCATCCGCTGCTCTGGGCTTTGGTTTCAGGTGCGGGTTTTTAGGCCTGCTGCATATGGAGATCATACAGGAACGCCTCGACAGGGAATTCGACATGAATGTGATCACAACGGTTCCCAATGTATCCTACAAAGTTGTGAGCCCGAAGGGAGAAATCTTTGAGGTTCACAATCCGTCAGGCCTCCCCGAACATAAACATATCGACCATATTGAAGAGCCCTATATTATTGCCAATATCATATCCAAAAGTGAATATGTTGGCTCTGTGATGAAACTTTGCATTGATAAAAGGGGTATGCTGAAAAATCAGGTCTACCTCACCAGCGACCGCGTAGAAGTAACCTTCGAAATGCCACTTGGTGAGATCGTATTTGATTTTTATGATAAGCTTAAAAGCATCTCGAAAGGATATGCCTCCTTCGATTATCATCAGTCGGAATACAAACCTGCCAACCTTGTAAAGCTCGACATTTTGCTGAACGGTGAATCAGTAGATGCCTTGTCTACCCTTATCCACCGCGACAATGCTTATGATTTTGGCAGACGCATGTGCGTGAAGCTCAAAGAGCTCATCCCAAGGCAACAATTCGACATAGCCATCCAGGCAGCCATTGGTGTTAAAGTAATCTCAAGAGAAACCATAAAAGCACTCAGGAAAGACGTTACAGCAAAATGCTATGGAGGTGATATTACCCGTAAGCGTAAACTGCTTGAAAAACAGAAGAAGGGGAAGAAACGCATGCGCCAGGTAGGAAATGTTGAAGTGCCGCAGCAGGCGTTTTTGGCAGTTTTGAAGCTTGACTAGTTATTGAGATTTTGTAGATATTGCAACTTCAGCTAAAGCTCCAGATTCCAAAAACCAAAATCCAAAACAAATTCCAAAATCCAAATTTCAAGCCTCAATTGTTGTTTAAATAGATCAAACTTTAGATTTGCTGAAATTATTGACAATGGAGGCAAATATTCTAATGATTTCTGTTGTTTCCCCAATTAATGTATTCAACTGATCCTGATCTTGTATAGTGCAAGTATTCTTAATTAATTTAAGCCAATATCTACTTTCCTTTGCTTCCTTCAGGCATATTTTGATCCGGTAAATAAAGTCCTTTTTGCTCAACCTCTCATTCGCTTCAATATAGTTTGCTCCCACAGGCCCTGATGCCCTGACAAGTTGCACAATATCATCATTATTATATAAATCTTTGTTTATAGACTTTACAAAGCGCCTTACACTTATGGCATACTTTAAAGTTCTATCACCCAAATCAATCATAATCTATAGTTTTCGTCTACCCCTCTTTTTATATTAATACCAAAAAAGGCAAAATGTCCCTATGTTTTCTATATAATTTTTAAAGAACACATTCTCTAATTGGTTTTTGGAGCTTGGAATTTGTTTTGGATTTTGGAGTTTGAAACTTGGAATTTGTTTTGGGGTTTGGATTTTGAAACTTGGAATTTGTTTT
>CAZASJ010000039.1:19945-27702 GCA_964487735.1 uncultured Bacteroidales bacterium
TTGTTTTGGGGTTTGGATTTTGAAACTTGGAATTTGTTTTGGGGTTTGGATTTTGAAACTTGGAATTTGTTTTGGGGTTTGGATTTTGGTTTTTGTATCTTGAATTTTTCCAGGATTTTGGTTTTTGGAACCTGGAATTTAATAAAGTGTAACTTTATCCACACCAATCCGTCTTACAGTCAAATCAGGATATTGGGCTTATTGGATCAATGACTACCCGAGAATATAATAATTGTGTAGATATGCATGCCGACGGCGTGTATCGGTTTATCCTTAAAAACCTTAAGGCTGAGCAAGATGCACAGGATGTAGTGCAGGATGCATTTGAAAGACTCTGGGTAAACCATAAAAAACTAGATCCCTCAAAAGCAAAGTCATATCTTTTTACAACTGCCTATCACAGCATGATTGACCATATCAGAAAGAACAAGCATACCGGCAATATCGAGGATATTCAGGGAATCGGCAATGATACATTTAACAGTTATTCAGACCTTAAAGAGATCCTTGATGAAGCATTGAGCAAGCTAAATGAAATACAGCGTTCGGTAATCTTGCTAAGAGATTATGAAGGATATTCCTATGAGGAAATAGGAAAGATTACCGGACTGAACGAATCACAGGTAAAAGTATATATCTACAGGGCAAGGGTGTTTTTGAAAAACTACCTTGTAAGCCTTGAACATGTAATATAAATGGGAATCACACTACATAACTACGAATCCTACTTCATCGATTTTCATGATGGACGTTTATCAGCAGCAGATAAAAGTGAGCTGATGGGCTTCCTTGATGCGCATCCCGACCTGAAAAGTGAATTGGATGATTTTGACGCAATTAAATTAGAACCGGAAAATCATATTACATATAATGATAAGAGCTCCCTCAGAAGATCCATGGAAACGAACGTAACTGAAGAGGATGCCCTGATGATCTCTTTGCTTGAAAACGATATAAGTATTGAAGAAAAACAAGCTACAGAATCCAATATCTGTAAAAACCCAAACCCTGCAAGACTTCTTTCAGCCTACAAAAACACCGTATCAAGCCCTGACCTTACTGTCAAATTCCCAGAACCTGAATCACTCAAAAAGAAAACAGGGATAGTCCTTCTTTTTTCTTCGGGCGCCAGATATGCAGCCGCAGCGATCATCATTTTATTGATTAGTATTTCAGGCTGGTTCCTTTTCAACACAGGATCAGTTACAGAAAACCATAAAGAATACTTATCTACGCTTGAGCGCATTCCATGTAATAAAATTCTGATTGCCGGGGGCGAAGTCCTGATGACTGAAAGGCCCACTGAAAGCATGAACAATGCGTATCCCCTGCGGGAACAGATCAGCCTGAACAGGATGTCAGGAACTGATGGCTTAAGTGTAAAGCCATCCTCTGCATTGGTTTATTCGAGCAATTTTTTACTTCCAAGACAGATTGAGCAAATGCCTTATCAAAATGCAATTGACGGATCTTATGAACTGGCCATGCACGAACCCGGGAAAAAAACTTTAATGGGAAATGTCATTTCCGGCATCTTTGGCAGGGTGAAAGCTCCATTCAATAGTAATAGAGAAGCTTCGACTGAAAAAACTTCAGAGAGTTTCTCATTGTGGAATATTGCCGAACTAGGTGTAAAAGGCGTAAATGCCCTGGGGGACCATGATTATACAGTAGTCAGGGATTACAATGAAAAGGGAAATGTGACGGGCTTTATCGTTTTGGAAGAATAGTTTTGAGGTATCGGGTACCAGATACCGGGTGCCTGGAAGCAAAGCCCCAAATCTTCATTTGTAACAAATCCTCCCTCCCATCCGTCACACAACAAACTTTAAAACAAATATTATGAAGAAGATAAGTTTACAATTGATAATGCTTTTTATTGCAGGAGCATTTATTCTTTCTGCCCCTTCTGTGAAAGCCCAGGGAAAAATCTCAAAGGAAGGGAGAGAAATTGGTCGTTTTACTGGCATTGATGCAGGTGGTGCATTTGATATCTTTCTTAGCCAGGCAAGTGAAACAAAACTTGTTGTAGAGACTGAATCCAAAAACCTGGAGAAAGTGATCACAAAAGTAAACAATGGCGTCCTTGAAATTACCTCCAAAGGGATCAAGCATTCCGATAAACTGGTCGTTTATATTACAACTCCTGAAATTGAAAGCATTGACATTCATGGCGCAGCCAGTCTCGAGGGATTGACATCCCTGCAGGGAGACCATCTTAAGATCAAAGCCAGCGGCGCTTCCGACAGCAAGCTTGAATTGTACTACAACTCGCTTTATACCGATATTTCAGGTGCTTCCAGCATTGTCCTTTCGGGCAATGTCCCAAAACACACTGCCAAGGTAAGCGGTGCAGGAGACATAAGTGCAGCAAAATTAAATACTGAGGTGAGCAAAGTCAATGTCAGCGGCGCGGGCTCAGCAAGCGTAAATGCTTCTGCAGAGGTAGTATCCAATACTTCGGGAGCCGGAAGCATTGATCTTATTACCAAACCCGAAATACTTACCATTGTCTCAGGAGATGTGATTGGTGAAAACGACAACTTTGTTGTGAAAACAAACCATTATAGTGATACAACCAATGTGAAGATAGCCGGAATCAGGGTGGAAGTGATCGAGGATGACAGCACCAAGGTAACGATCGGAAACAGAAGACTCATTGTAACAGATGATGGGAACGTCAGATGGTGCAAAATTAAAAAACGCAAATTCAATGGCCACTGGGCAGGATTTGAGCTGGGTATCAATGGATATTTGACCAAGGACTTCAATATGAAGTTTAATCCTGAAGACGAATACATGGATGTAGACATGGGCAAGGGGTACCAGGTAAATATGAACTTCTATGAGCAAAATATTGCCCTCAGCAAGAACCAGGAATGGGGAATGCTTACCGGTATCGGCCTTCAGTGGAACAACTATCGTTTCAGGAGGTCAACAAGCCTGAATCCTGATTCAGCCTACCTCATTGGATATATTGATCAAGGCATCAGCGTAAGAAAATCTAAACTTGCCGTAGCATACTTGCAGATCCCATTGCTTTTTGAATGGCAGAACCAAACACTGAGGAAACGCAATTCATTCCATGTCAGCATGGGGGTTGTCCTGGGCGTAAGGTTGTGGTCATGGCAGAAAAAATACTATAACGAGTTAAACAAAGACTACACTTTGTCACAATATGATCCATCCACCGAACAATATGAAACTGCATGGGGTAGGACATCACCCAATTACAATAAAACCCATACCTATGATGATTATCATCTGCAGCCCTTCAAGGCAGATGCCTCATTGCGTGTTGGCTGGGGATTTATCAACCTGTTTGCAACCTACAATATGATAACGATGTTCAGAAAGGACAAAGGACCCGAACTGAACCAGTTCGCAGCAGGCATTACGCTATTGGGGTGGTAGATCCGCTTCAGTATCCTGAATTGAGGGAGGTGGCTTTCGGGCCGCTTCCCTTTTTTATTGGACGTTGGGCTATAGGCTTTAGGCGCTGGGCTAGAAACTTGTCGGAAACAGAAAACACCACAATTTCGGTCATTTCGACCACCGTGCCTGCCAGTTTACCCGCCGGAGGAGGGCAGGCAGGTAGGGAGAAATCTAAACACCACATCCATAGGCATATAGATTTCTCGTATACACTCGAAATGACTTTCTAAGAGGATTTTATAGTAAACTCATATTTTAATCGGACACTTCAAAATTTAAAATTTCCTGGTACCCGGTACCTGGTGCCTGAAACCTATTTTTTGTATATTTGCACGCTACAATTTTTATATATAAAATATAAATCTAACACTATGTCAGGTCACAATAAATGGTCAACCATTAAGCGTAAAAAAGGTGCTAATGATGCCAAGCGCTCCAAGATCTTTTCGAAGATTATTAAAGAAATTACCATTGCTGTTAAAGAAAGTGGTCCCGATCCTGATGCCAATCCACGGCTTCGCCTTGCCATTGCCAATGCCAAGGGAGCCAGTATGCCCAAAGATAATATTACAAGAGCTATCAATAAAGGCAAGGACAAAGACGCCAGTAATTTTGTTGAATATACTTTCGAAGGCTATCTCCCCCACGGGATCGCAGCCTATGTTGAGTGTACTTCGGATAACCAGCAACGCACAGTAAGCAATGTAAGGGCGATCTTCAATAAATTCAGCGGCAACCTCGGAACAAATGGATCATTGAGCTTTATGTTCGACCGCAAAGGTGTTTTTATCATCCCATTGGGCAATCTCGACCAGGATGAATTTGAATTGGAAATGATTGATGCCGGTGCAGAGGATATCGTGGTAGAAGATGAATTCATTACCGTTACAACTGCCATGGAAGATTTCGGTTCAATGATGAAGAAGCTTGAAGAGCTAAAAATTGAACCTGAAAATGCCGAACTGCAACGCATCCCAAAAGAAACGACTGTACTATCATTGGAGGATGCTAAAAAGGTTATGCGAATCATCGATGCCTTTGAAGAAGACGATGATGTGCAGAACGTATTCCATAACATGGAGCTTACCGATGAGCTGATTGAGGAGATGTAATTTAGAATCAAAAAATATTAGAAGGCAGCAGGAATTCCCTTGCTGCCTTTTTTGATTCCATCAAGCTTAATACACCTGTATTTTCAGGCATTGCAGGATAAATTTACATCCATGAAAATAATTTAAAACGCATCTAAATTATTCGGGATGCATCGATTTCAAACCTTCGAAATTTCACTCCTAATCATCTGTATTAGTGGATTTTAGACCAATTCAGGCATTTTTTCATTGCAAAACACCCTCGTTATAATGCTGTTTTTCTGTCACTTACATTATAGCACATATGTTCTTAGTTCGATTTTCATCTTATAAAAATTATGCTAATTTTGTTTGCCTAAGAAGTTTACTGTTAATAATTTAACAAACAATATTAAGCTATTCTATCATGAGAAAGAACTTACTATTATTAAGCTTTGCCTTCCTCCTTCCCTTTCTGAGTTTTGCACAAGATCAACCCGCTTTTGGGATTAAGTTCAGTGGATTTGTGAAAACCGATATTTATTGGGATTCCCGGCAAACAATTTCAGTTCGTGAAGGACAATTCCTGCTGTATCCTGCCAACGAGAAACTGGATGCTGAGGGTAACGACATCAATGCGAAAGCCAACTTCAATATGCTTTCGATCCAAACCCGTTTGCGCGGAAGCATTTTCGGACCGGATGCCCTTGGCGCCAAAACTTCAGCTATGATTGAAGGTGCGTTTTTTGGTCAAACCGAAGGCGACATCAATGGTTTCCGTTTACGGCTTGCATTTGTTAAACTGGATTGGACAAAAACAAGTTTACTGGTAGGGCAATACTGGCATCCGGCCTTTGTTACCTATTGCTTTCCCGGAACCGTTTCTTTCAATACAGGAGTTCCCTTTGTTCCATTTACAAGAAACCCACAGATCAGGCTCACACAGCAATTCGGGAAATTCAACCTTATGTTTACCGTTCTCAGCCAGGTCGACTTTCTTAGTACAGGCCCTGACGGCGCCAATGCCAAATACCTTCGCAACAGTGCCATGCCGGCCATGAACCTTCGCTTCGAATACCACAATGTGAATACCAACGACAACAAGGAATTCCTGATCGGTGCAAGTGTAAACTATAAGGTACTCACACCGCGCCTGGTCAGCGATAGCAATTATAAAACCACACAAACCGTTGGATCCCTTTCCGAAACTTTTTACGTAAAACTGAAATTGCCAAAAGTAACTTTCAAGTTCCAGGGAGTGTATGCTGAAGATGCCTACAACTGGACTATGATAGGAGGATATGCAGTTGAAAGCATTCAGGATCCACTTAAAGATTATGTGGAATATATCCCAATAAGAACTGCTTCCGGCTGGCTTGATGTACACAGCAACGGGAAAACATGGCAGATAGGTTTATTGGCTGGCTATGCTAAAAATATGGGAGCATCTAAAGACTTCACAGGACCCAAATACCAACGTGGCGCCAATATCGCTTATCTTTACAGGATAGCACCAAGGTTCATCTATAACTCAGGTCGCTTCAGAATTGCTCCTGAAATAGAATATACCGTAGCCGCCTATGGTAAGACCATCGATCCAAACGGCATTGTAAATGACACCAAAGAGATTGGGAACCTGCGTTTCCTTCTTGGGGTATACTGCTTCTTCTAAGAAAGAAATTACTTAATTTTATAAATACATTATTCAACAATTCAAAATTATAACCACTATGACAAACAAAATCACCAGTCTGATGGAATATTTCCAGAAATACCAGGAGAGCGTTGACAATCCTGAAGGATTCTGGGGCAATATTGCTGAAGATTATATCTGGAGAAAAAAATGGGACAAGGTTCTGGAATGGAATTTTACTGAGCCAAATGTAAACTGGTTTGTAAACGGCAAACTGAACATTACTGAAAATATTTTCGAGAGGAATCTTCCTCACAGAAAAGACCAGACTGCCCTTCTCTGGGAACCCAACGACCCAAATGAAGATTTCGTAACCGCTACTTATGGTGAACTTTATGAAAAAGTTTGCCAGTTTGCAAATGCGCTGAAAGCTCAGGGAGTAAAAAAAGGCGACCGCGTTGCACTTTACCTTCCTATGATTCTTGAACTTCCGGTAGCCATGCTTGCTTGTGCCAGGATCGGAGCCATTCACTCCATCGTATTTGCAGGTTTCTCTGCCAATGCACTTGCCGACCGTGTAAATGATTCACTCTGTAACGTTATTGTTACTTCAGATGGTGGGTATCGTGGTACCAAGAGCATTCCTCTGAAAAGCATTGTTGATGAAGCATGTGAAACATGTCCATCCGTTAAAACCGTTATCGTTTACAAACGTACCGGAGAAGATGTCAAATGGATAGAAGGCCGTGATATATGGTGGAGTGATGCCATTAAAGGCATGGATACTATTTGTGAAGCAGAAGAAATGGATGCTGAAGATACACTCTTCATTCTCTATACTTCAGGTTCAACGGGCAAACCCAAAGGTGTTCTTCATACCACTGCCGGATATATGATTTATGCTGAATACACCTTCAAAAATGTATTCCAGTACAGCGAAGGCGACATTTATTGGTGTACAGCTGATATTGGCTGGGTAACAGGACACTCATACATCGTTTACGGACCATTGCTCACAGGAGCCATTTCCGTTATGTTCGAAGGTGTGCCTACATGGCCTGATGCAGGTCGTTTCTGGGAAGTTGTAGCCAAACATAAAGTGAACCAGTTCTACACTGCTCCTACTGCCATCCGTGCCCTCATCGCTTCAGGTAATGAGTTCGTAACCAAACACGACCTGAGCACACTTAAAGTGCTTGGTACGGTAGGTGAACCTATTAATGATGAAGCCTGGCGCTGGTATCATGATGTAGTTGGAAAGGGAAATTGCCCCATCGTTGATACCTGGTGGCAAACAGAAACCGGTGGTATCATGATCACACCACTTGCAGGCATCACTCCTACAAAACCATCATTCGCAACATTGCCGCTTCCAGGTGTACAGCCTATCCTCGTTGACCAGGAAGGCAAAGAGCTTAAAGGAAACGGTGTTGAAGGAAACCTTTGCATCAAATTCCCATGGCCCGGCATGTTAAGATCAACTTATGGTGATCACGAACGTTGCCGCCAGACCTACTTTGCTACCTATGAAAACCTTTATTTCACGGGCGATGGTGCCAAACGTGACGAAGAAGGATATTACAGGATTATGGGACGCGTTGACGATGTAATCAATGTTT
>CAZASJ010000040.1:0-27465 GCA_964487735.1 uncultured Bacteroidales bacterium
AAGGTATCGGATTGAACTATGCGACCTCCAACAGGGGAGTTGACGACAACAATAATGTTACGTACACCCATATTGTAGAAGTGCCCGAATTATCTTTCGAGGAAATATACAACCGTAGTTTGAATTATTTTGTTTACAACTATGGCAGCGGAAAGTCAGTTATTCAAATAGAAGATAAGGAACTGGGACGTATCGTAGCCAAAGGGCTTTATAATGATGTGCATATTGGAATATCCCTTATAGCCACTTATGTTGATTGTTGGCATGTTGTAAGATTAGATGTAAAAGAAGGAAGGGCAAGAATAATTCTGACACTCACAAATTATGAGAAGACAGTTTTCTATGATGATGATTCACAGCCTTTCTATGTTTCAGTGAGTGTTGCTGACGAATATCCAGTGAATCCAAAAGGGAAAAGTAAAACTGTCATGGGGAAAGCATTTTATAAATCTCATTATGCTGCATTATCAACGATTATTGGGATTGAAGAAGCTATCATTGGCGGGAACACATCGAATGAAATTGAAAATGATGATTGGTAGTGAAAATGATATATTATAATGCTCTAAACAAAAAGCAAAAAGAAAGCTAAACTTTCAAAAGTTAAGTAGTGTACTTGCAGATTATAGTTTTACAACGTATCGTATGCACGATGATTTTAACGGTGCCGATTTTCTTGCTATCGGAAAGTAACCCCTATAAAACAAATATTCTAAAATTATTGAATAAACCGCTAAAAGAACTGTTTAACAAGCCTTTTAGTAGCTATACTATTAATCCTTATTTTGTTTTACTTGCTGTTTATCTCGATTATATTTGTACCTTAGAAACTGAGGTACACATTTCAACCTATTTCCGAGGAGACAACTAGACACTTTTAAACACTTTGAGACACTTATAAACACAATCGTACAAAATGAGCAGCAATATTAAGGTATAAGTATCTGTCAGCATTGTGGAGGTAAATTACCGCACGTACTGTATTAAATGTTGACCAGAAATTCGAATATTTCAGGCTAGAAATAAATAATAGATGTATTTTGACAATCACCTTTACATATCAAATTAAATTTCAAGGTTTAAAAATGTGAATAGAAAAATTATTAGTCATTGACGACGATCAGGATTATCGCTCTCAAATTCGAACTTTTTTTTAGTAAGTCATAATTATAGTGTAGTAGAAGCTGTGTCAGGAAAAGATGGGTTAGAAAAGCTTACCATAGAAAATCCAGATTTAATTGTACTGGATATTATGATGGAAACGGATTCAGAAGGCTATGAATTGAACGAATTAATTAAATACGACAGTCATTACACGGAATACAAAAACATTCCCATTTTGATGGTTTCGTCCATTCATGATGATCCTCATGAAAGATTTCCACGTTCTGAATATGCTATTTTAATTACGCCAGATAAGTATATGACAAAGCCAATTGATTAGAACAAGTTTTTACAATTGGTTGAAAAACTCTTAAAAAAATACTAATGGGGCATGAAATTTTGGTACGACTGTCATATCATCCATTAAAGTTGTGGTAAAACTGAAATTTTAAAGAAAGGCTTATTATGTCACTTGGAAAAAATCTTGGGTTTTTAGCTATCATTACTGCCATAATAATATTATTGGTTTTATCCATTCTCCAGATCCATTGGACGAATACCCTGGTGATTGATCAAGCAGTGAATCGAGTAAAACAAAATATTAATACTGCATGGCAGGTATTAGATGACCAGCGAGACAAAATTACAATCATTGCTGAACTATTGGCGAATAGTCAGGAAGTCAGCCAATTTGAAAATAAGCCGGCCTTGCAAAAGCAAAAAATCCTAAACAATGCAAAAGAACAATGGAAGCTGGACCTCTTGGTGGTTTTTAATGAGAACGGTAAAAGTTTATCAAATATTGAAGAGCCTGCCAGCGAATTTATTATAAATCGTTTTGTTGCCCTACCACTAAAGGTCCCATTATCCGGATATGCCAATATCCCAGCCGAAGTACTCGAACAGGAACATGAAAATCTTAGGAGAAATTGTTTAGTTGGAGGGAAAATAGTTGATGGACTTTTCATTTTTACCGTGGTTCCCCAGTTGAATTCTGATGGAAAACAAAAAGGGTTCATACTTGCAGGAATTAGGCTGAATAACTCAACAACACTTCTTGATCAAATCCAGAAAAATCTTTTTAAGGATGAACTATATAAAGGGAACCGTATTGGTACGGTAACCATTTTCTCTGGTTCCCTGAGAGTTGCAACAACAGTACTTTTAGATAATGGGGAGCGGGCCACCGGGACAAAAGTTTCACGCGAGGTCGAAAATCAGGTGCTTGACAATGGTATTCCCTGGACAGGACGAGCTGAAGTTATAGATAAATGGTACCTGTCAAGATACGAACCAATTCGTGATCCTTTAGGGAAAATAATAGGGATGCTCTATATTGGAGAGCTTGAGCAAATTTATATTGATCAGAAATACAATTCTCTGTTTACTGGGGTGGGAGCAATTTTTTGCATAATACTATTATCTTTTTTTATAAGTGTCCTTTTAATACGCCACACACGTAAACTTGAGCTTGAGAAGAAAAAGGTGCGATTTGAATTTATCCGTGTTCTTGGGCATGAATTAAAATCTCCGATTAATGCAGTTGAAGGCTACCTTCATCTTATGGATCAAGGAATTGAGGGAAAGCTACCAGAAGCTTATGACAAAATGATCACCCGGTCACTTATTCGTATTAAGTTCATGCGCAAACTCATCACTGATTTATTGGATCTGACCCGGATTGAATCCGAAGAAAAAAAGCGGGAACTTACGTACGTTGATGTTTATGAGGTAGCCCGGGAATCCATCGAATCAATGACTTCATCAGCCGAAGAAAGAAATATTAGCATTAATTTACTCAATGATCAACATCTTCGCATATTTGCCGACCGTAATGAAATAGAAATCATTTTCAACAACCTGATCTCAAATGCTGTCAAGTATAATCGTGATGGTGGTCGTGTCGATGTCAAAATTAAAGCCATCAACCAAAAAGTTCAGATTAGTGTGGAAGATACAGGCATTGGTATGACAGATGAAGAAGTGAAGATTCTATTTGGTGAATTCATGCGGATAAAAAATAAAAAAACCAGCAATATTTCCGGTAGTGGCCTCGGATTATCAATCGTTAAAAAAATTGCAAGCCTTTACAGTGGTGAAACGCATGTAGTCAGCGAACCTGATGTAGGAAGCACTTTTACTGTAATTTTAAAAGTAAAAATGATTTTATAGTGTAGCCTTACCTGTAGCCTTCCCTAAAAACCGGACAGTTTAGAATTAGACTTTATGTATAACTTTGAATTGTCAATTATGAAAAGAATTAAATTTAGTGAGAGTCAGATTATCAAGATCTTAAATGGATATAAGTCTGGCCGAGATGTAAAAGATCTGTGTCGGGAATATGGAATATCCGGGTTCAGGATGCAACTGTCTTATGCACTATGCGAAGCCCCAACTTGACTTTTTTCAGCATTTAATGCTTTAAACAGCAAGGCTTTTAACCCTTTATAAATGGATATTGTAATAAATGGTGAAAAAACATACACAAAATGCAGAACAGGCGTACCATGGATAAGCCCAAAAAGCAAAGGCCGGGCATTCGCTTTGCTGCTTTCATGAAGGCTTAAAATAACGAAACCGAAATATTCAACCGCGAACAAACAAAGCAGATAAATGGCCCAAACCACGAGCCATTTCAGCCAAATAGTAGAAATACGAATGAGTGTTGAAGCCCATATAGTCACAAAAGCACCTAAAAACCAAAAAACAAAAGCACCTATATTGATACCCGGCGAATTGTAGATCTCCTGGTTATAATCGTACTGGTAAAAACCAACCCATAGCCAGGAATAAGTAATGCTGGCGAGAATAATTGCGAATAAATTCAGGTTCCTTATTTGTCTTTTTTTGTTTAAACTGCTGAACCTGATTATTAAAAATCCAATCATTCCCCCAAGCATCCCTATTATTATATCCGTAAAATGGTCCTTTATTGTTTCAGGCTTAAATATATTTAATGCAAAATGGGTGAATAAAACTTCCAGTACATTATATGCGAACAAAATGCTAAGAAGTATTGATAGTGGCTTTTTTGCATGAAGAGCTTTCAAGGATATATACAAAACAAACCCACTCCAGCAATACACAATTGACCATAGATCAAAAAAGAAAAATTCGTTTTGATAGATTCTCGTGTAAAGCCAATCTGCATGTTCAATATAACTACTCATACCCAGCATTAAAAGGATTTTTTGAAATAAGTTTTGTTAAAAAGCATCATAAGAGGATAGGATAGCAGGAAATGCAGAAATGCAGAAATCCAAAAAATTCAAAAATAAATAGAAATATGTCTTTCACTCTCGGGTAGGTTTAGCTTTGGTTCAAAACTAAGATAATCTTTTACAATCACAGACTCCAATGCACTATATATAATTCGTTTAAATAAATAGGAATCTATTCTTCCACCGGATTTAAAGTCATTCATAACAACGGCCAGGCTTCCGGGGAGTTAATCAGTGTTAAGCATCTTCAGCCGGGACTTTCCCTTATAAAACTGCTAACAGGAAGGCAGTCCATCTCGGAATAACTTATTGTAAAACAATGGTAGAGAGGAGACTGTATATAGCGAAGTAAGTTTGCCCCCTTTTTGGAATTCATATTCCTCCCCTACGCTACAAAAGTCTAATTTTCAACATTTTCAGGCTTGGTGATACTCTGTATTTGAAACCAACTCCAAACTTTAGTCAATTTAGGCACTCGTTAATGGACCCAGTCGCTGGTTCCTGGTTTTTGATGGAACGATTTAGCGATTATAGATGTTCGATGTTCGAAGGCTGCCCTCCTATTTAATTCTTCTTGTTCAATTGCCGCGCAGATGCATATATCCGAGCAAGTGGACACTTCTAATTGGAAAAATTTAAATACCCCATTATAAAGGTACTTTTCGGAGGATCTTTCATACATCCTACTCCAGCACTTCTCCATCCTTGTACTTAATCACTTCCAGGTTTTGGTTCTCATCCCAAAACTTCCACTTTCCTTTTCGCCGGCCGTTACTATAGGTGCCCTGGAGTTTTTTCTCTCCACCTGGATAGTATTCCAACCATTTGCCAGTTGGAATAGTATCGTTCAGATAATGGTGCATAAGCTTTAGGTTTCCTTGGGGATAATATTCATAATAAATAACATCATCTGGATTTCCCATAATGTACAGGGACTTTTCGGTAAGCACCTCATTCTCATATATCTCTTTACTGTAAAGAACGTCTGCTTCCCATGACTGCACCAGGCTTTTAACGATGCGGCCACTATCATAGCTCTCATGCAGTTTAAGCTTGAAAAACAAGGACCAGGATTTAAGTTCTGCTTTCTTGTTGCTAAGTAATAGCTGTTGCCTCAACAAGGGGATGAGCCTTTGCTGCATACTTTCTACTGATTCACCAAACTCCGGAGTGATGGTCTTACCGGAAGTGCGGCGATATGAATACTCAAAGGCTTCATCCAGCCTTCTTAGTTCATCAATGACAGGCCCGGATAGCCCTTCAGGAATTAATATAAGTAAGTTATCCTGCCCCATCTTATACCTATATAGTTTGTCATCCTTCCAAACTTCTGTTGATCGGATCAATCCTTCATTATTACTGAACTCCATCGGTGGAATCAAGGCATAGTTATTCCAAACGCCCTCTTTGGCCCCATTGATATAGTTCCCCTGGTAATACAATATTCCATCATCATATATCAGATGATATTGCCAAAGCCCATGTCTTTTCCCATTGAGAGAATCTCCCTGCACGCGCACCTGGCCTTTGGCTTGTTTAGTAATATAGTTTTTGTATTCAAGCTGTATCAATCCCTCACGCGACTGTGCCCTGGTCAATGTTACGATTGAAAGGAGGATTGCAACACACAGCAAACTTACTTTTGAAGTCAAATTCATAATGGTATTAATTGGGTTATTCCCTTTTTAATAAATCATAAAACAAAATCATTCAAGCACTTTTGATAATATTGATAATCTGACTCTCACTAAATATAATTATCATCACAATTGTGAATTCAAAGTTAAGCCTATTATCTAATTTTAACTAACAGCTTATTAGGGAAGTCTTCAAGAGGAAATCGAAAAATATCGTACTTTTAAATAAATTTAAAAAAAACTATAAAATCTTTTAAAATGCAATTACTTGAAATACCTGGTCTTTGGCAAATTTTGATGATTCTGATAATTCTATTCGCTTTATTGTTGCCTCTTATCGCCCTCATTGATATTTTAAGGAATGAATTTACTGGATCAAATAAAATATTATGGGTGCTGTTGGTGATATTATTACCCCTAATGGGAACATTACTCTATTTTGCCATAGGATCTCAACAGAAAATAAAATCAGAATAGTATTCCTAATATCTATTCAATTGTCACGTAAAAGTATACGAATCTTTAGAGTGATTTTAGTGGTTTGATATGGGTTTTAAGTATTAAAACCAACTCCAAACTTTAGGCACTCTAGCTCACTTTAGGGACTTGTTACTTGTAGCTAGTCACTGGTTCCTGGTTCCTGGTTTTTGATGGAACGATTTAGCGATTCTATAGGTTCGAATTATGGTATTGTTTAATAATTAGTATTTTCATGGAGATAATTAAACAAAAAATAAGCCTCTTATGAAGTTAATTGATAAAATAAAGACTCCAAATATCAACAACTTGAAAAACTATTGGACTACAATAGCGCTTTCTGTCTTTTTAGCAACTATACCTGTTTTGATCTTAATGAACAGTTGTGCCAGTACCGATCATGTTAGGGATTGGACTTCAAGTGAAGATTATAATCGAAGTTTTAATAAAATTTTGATCATGGGTCTTGTGAATAGAATATCCCTTCGGAATGACATTGAGTATGAAATGGTTGATGCTGCAAATAAAATCGGATTGATAGCTATAAACAGCATGAATATGTTTCCTCCTGAACTGAGCAAACCATTTGATGATACAGAACAGCTAAAGGCGAAGCTGAGGGAGAAAAACTTTGATGGCATTCTGACTGTAGCCCTTATTGATGTATCGGAAGAGAGGTATGTGGGCCCTGAAACCAAATATGTGCCACTGGTTTATTACAACCGCTTTACAAACTATTATCACCGTACTGAAGCACTGGTTTATAAGCCAGGATATTATTCGCTTCAAACCCGATATTTCATTGAAACAAATCTTTATGAACTTAAAAACGGTGCTTTAGTCTGGTCTGGCAGATCTTATGCATTCGATCCCGAGGATATAGACAAAATAGTATCATCATACGCAAAGAAGTTGTTCAAAGAATTACTGAAAAATGGGGTCATTGCTTATTGATCCTCGGTTTTTCTTTTGCTATATTAATTTGGTAATACCTCCAAACTCTAGTCACTCTAGCTCACTTTAGTCACTCTAGTCACTTTAGGCACCACAGGAAAATACAAGGCAGCCTCGTGACAAGCCACGATGAATTATTTTATTAAATATCTATAATATATCTTGGATATATCTAAATTATTCTTATATTGTGAAATATCTATGTAAAATCCATTCAGGAAAATATATTTTGTCTCTAAAAGGTGGTTTTTTTTATTTAAGATTATCAAATAAACAGACCTGGTTTATTTGACCTGAATTACAAACAAACTGATAGGATGTCAGCAACAAGGGCCTGATTCAAGGACCTTAAAAGTATATCAACAGATTATTTGCATCTGTACAAACCATTCATTAAAAGAAAACAAAATGGCTGAGAAGAAACATAAACCATATGAATCCCCTGACCTGTCGAAAATGCAGGAGATTACTGTAAACCTAAGAACAAAAATATACATTGCCCGGGGTGAAGATCCCGAGGAGGCAAAGCGCCGTTACCTGCTAAGGGTCGGCAATAAATTCCTTTAAAGAATAAGTGAAAATTTATTATATTTGACTGACCGATCTTAGTAAAACCCCATTTCTTATACCTTATCATTATATGTAATGAGCTGTCTTCCTGTGGCTTTGCGGGGATACAGAAAGATTATATCTTATCAAAAAGCTGATATTTTTTATAGTATTCATTTGTTAATTCAATGTGTATGAGTAAAGAATTCAAGGCTTTTGAAAGCATCGGACTTTGCTTCAGCGGTGGTGGGTACCGTGCAACCTTCTTTTCGCTGGGCGTCGTTTCCTACCTGAACAACATCAAGTATAAAGGAAAACCATTGCTGGAGCATGTGGAGGCTATCAGTACAGTAAGCGGCGGTACCCTTATGGGGGTAGCATTTGCAAAAGCTGCTCAGCAAGAAAATTTCGACTTCAATTCATTCTATACCTCATTTTACAAAACATTTTCCCCCGGCCTGGATAAGCTATTGGGCAATGCCATCGGCAAACTGGAGAATGATGCCATATGGGAAAAGCATCCTTATAAGAAAAGGTCATTGATCAATTCTTTTGCACTTGCCTATGCAGATATGGATGTTTACAAAGGGGACTTTGAAATGTTTAAAATCCCTAAATCCCCCAGTCTGAAACACCTTTGCTTTAATGCCACTGAATTTTCTTTCGGACTGACATTCAGGTTTCAGAATACGGGGAAATTTGCCAATAATCCATTAAGTTGCCCTGAATTAGAAGGCATGAAAAACAAGGTGCAACTTGCTGATATTGTGGCTTCATCATCTTGCTTTCCGATGGGGTTCGAGCCCCTGGTATTCCCTGATGATTATTTCAAAGATCATGATGACGAAAACTATAAAGCATTGAAAAGGCTGAAGGAATTCACCAAGGGTGTGGGGATCATGGACGGCGGCATAGTCGATAACCAGGGGATTGGCAGCATGGTGAATATCTCCAAGTCAAAAAAACGCGAACGCGAACTCGACCTGATCATTGTAAATGATGTTGGCAGTTACAAAATGGAACCATGGGAACCCGGCCCTTCCCGGACTTCCCCTAAAAAGTCATTGAAAGATACTGTAATGGGCCTCCTAAAATACTTCAAGATACACTGGACCTATTGGGTCATTCTTTTAGTGGGTATTTCTCTTCTGGTGGTAAATGACCTGAAGATCATTAAAGGAGAATCATGGCCTTCTCTGTACGTGATTGGAGGGATTATTACCGGCCTTGGGTTTTCCCTTACACTGATTGGAAGTGTATTCTGGTTTCTTAAAAAGATGGGGCTCAGCTGGCTTAAATCCACCTTCAAAAAAGTTGTTCCTGCCGATCTTACCGATGATGCCGCTGCATTCCAGGGTTTGAGCATAAGCCTTATTCGCAGAATGCTGACCGAAAGGGCCACTTCTACGGTAAAAATGGTTTCTGAAGTCTTCCTGAAGCAGATCCGGCGACTGAATTATTCTCTTTTATATGCCAGGGAGGAGTTTAAGAACAGAGTGATCACCTCTACAGTGTATGAGCTGAATGGTGAAAAAACACTCTATAGCAAGAGTGTGACCTACAATAAAGGGATTGATCCCGCACCGGGCAAGCAATTGAAAAGAATTGCCCTGATTGCTTCAGAAACACCTACAACCCTATGGTGGGATGAAAACGATATTGCCAACGACAGGATGGATGCGCTCATCGCCTGCGGACAATTCACTACCTGCTATAACCTCATGGATTATATTTTGAACCTTAAGGAAGAAGGCATTTCTTCTGATGAAATAGATGAAATGTACAAATTGCTTCAAAAAGACTGGGTAAGTTTCAATGAAAAGCCATTATTTATGGTGTGATCCTGCATGGATCTTCTGGTCTGAATCATCTTACTTACAACTTCTTTATGCTTAACTGAACTACGAACTACGAACTACGAACTTTGAACTTAATATTTACAATCCATAATTCATAATCCAGCGCCTCCTCTGAAGTTTTAACGAAAGAGGATAATCCATAATTTATTGAATAACCACTTTCCTGACCTCAAAGCTATCTTCGGTTTCGATTTTTATAAAATAAACGCCTTTGGATAAGCCGGTAAGGTTCAGGCTTTTGCTCTCCCCTTTCCACTCAAACTGATCGTATAAGCCACCTGTCAGGCCCATAATGCTTACAAGGGCATTGTCAAAGCTAACCCTGCCTTCATATTCCAGCATCATCATGCCATTGGTGGGGTTTGGATATAACTTAATGTAAGCGCCAAGTTCATAAACGAGTTCATCAACGGAAACCAGGTTGCCACTGTCAATTGGCATATCCGAAAAGGAAACAAGGTTGCATGCAACCACCAGATGCGGATTAAATCCGGCACTACAATCATCACAGGTCACTCCTGTAACACAATCCGGGTGATTCGGATGACAATAGTCGACATAACCATCAAAGAACATATAATCAAGGTTAATGCTTTCATCCTCAACATAGGGAGTCAGGCTGTAGTCGAACCACTGTGCAATGGCCCCCGGGCACCATCCTGCCCTGTTATGATACCAGGTACCACTTTGGGGCTGGCATCCATCCGGATTAGGATTGCAATCATACCAGTTATGTTGTTCAAAGGTTTCTTCGCCATTTACCCAGATATGATGAGTAGCTTCGTAAAACTCGGCAGCATTTTGTGAGTTCAGGTCACCCCAGCCATGGCCGGATGAAACAAGCTTCAGTTTTGCATCTTCAGCATTTTCCGGGAAGGTAAAATTCACGGCCTCTACCGGCTGCAGTTCGGCATAGTCGCCAAACTGGTAGGTTTCCCACCAGATGACTTCTATATCGCTGTAATTGTACAGAGGAGTGCCTTCATTGAAGTTTAAGCTAATGTCCCAATAATATCCGTTGTCGAGGGTAGCACAGTTTAACCTGAAGGCAACTT
Organism: uncultured Bacteroidales bacterium; assembly: GCA_964487735.1. Taxonomy (GTDB): domain Bacteria; phylum Bacteroidota; class Bacteroidia; order Bacteroidales; family B18-G4; genus B18-G4. The sequence goes on from CAZASJ010000040.1 coordinate 10,857, forward strand.
TTCCTTGCAATATCGACATATAATCAGTTAGGTCGATGGTATGTGAACATGCTGTTCCATAGGGTGTTACGTAATGAATAATCTCTACCCATTCGCCATTATGCCCCCTTGCATCAATGCTGGCAACCCGGTCCCATTCACCGCAGCCACCCGGAGGACAAGTAAGTTCAAGTGTCCCGATAATTTCATCAAAAGCGCCCATATAAGATGGCAATTCAGCTTCCACAATGACAGAAGGATTCGAAGTATTCAGCCAGACATCATCAACAGCATGAACCTGCATATCCATAGCATCGCTCACTACATTGATCACTACGTTTTTGTTTGCCGAATAGCCGTAGTTATTTGTGGCTGTAATGCTAATGGTATGACTGCCATAGTTTGGTACAGGCCACCATCCGGAGTAATATCCTTCGCCCCAATCTGTTGGATCAAGGCTTTGCCCCCCGATGCTTATCTGAACATCTGTTACTTCAAATAGCTCAGGATAATTGGTGGTTACCAGCGCAGCCAATTGAATATATCCCAGTTCAGGTACATAAACATCTCCCGCCAGGGGATTTCTTGGATCAATGATAGGCACATTGATGCTGGGATCGATCACCATAAATGAGTTCATCACTGGTGCTGCAGGGTCATAGGTACCATTTCCAGGCTGAGTAGCTTCAATGAGTACTTCTCCCGGTTCACCGCTAAGTGTCAACATGTTTCCATCGACGGTGGCTGGTCCTGAGATCACTTCAAACAGCACTTCCAGGCCTGATGTAGCTGTAGCGATCAGTTCAAATGGAGGATCTGTATTTAAATGATTATCGATCTGCGGAAATGAAATGGCCTGATAGCCAGGATCCAGGGTACCGTTAAAATTTGATGTTTCGCCGGTTAAAGCAAAATTCATTAGTTCAGCATCCCTTACAGGGGATTCAATCTCACTGATAAGGTGGGTAATTGAGGTATTGTTCCCTCCGGGTTCACCCTGGTTGAATTTATAATACAATTGCAGGTTGGGCTCTGATCCTGTTAATTCGTTATCGATCATATCCTGAACTTCTCCCTGAGTAAGGGCTTTGTCCCAAACGCTCACTTCATCTACCCGTCCGCCATACACGAAATTAAATCCACCCAAAAGGCTCTTTCCGATTCCAAAAGGAACAGAAGGATTGGAAAATGTTCCGGATGCCGATGAACTGCCTTTCAGAGCACCATTAATATATAATAGAACGGAACTTCCATCGTATATCCAGGCAATGTGTTGCCAAATCTGAGGGATAGCCGATCCGGCAGGTGCAACATATTCATGCAATCCCGTGGTGGTCTTAAGGCGGCATTCCATAACACCGCTATTCAGCTGTATCAGGTAAAATTCACCATCACCGGAACCGGACCTGAAGCCCATATAGCCCTGGCCATAACTTAGTTCGTCGCAATAAAACCAACCGGTAATACTCAATGCAGTCGCGCCGTCTACATACTGGCCTGCATTCTCCAGAATGACAAAGTCATCCTCCTTGTCGAAGTGAAGGTATTGGTTCGTTTGCCCGATTATCAATAATGGCTGCGTAAACAAGAATAGTAAAAGCAGCAATTGTAGGTTTTTGTAGATCTTTTTCATAGCAAAGGATTTATTTATGAATATTAAAAATGTTGAGTTAATATATTGTTATGGAATCCACCATAATTTATATTCAGGGGTTTCTCCACCCTGATTATCAATGGCATCATACATATTTGCGGTATTGTATTCGGCTTCGGAAGGTGGATAAGGCATTCTGAAATGCTGAATGGCATCTCCCTCCCTTGGGGTCATATTTGTGCGCCTTGTTAAAGCGTATGCTTCCCAGGGTTGCCTGAAAGCATCGAGCCAGCGTTGGGTATAGATGTTTCTGAGTTTTTCTTCATCAGAAGTTGCATTCCAGGAACCAAACACATTCAAGACTGAAGTAACCCCCAGAGATGGCGGAATCTGGATAAGATTGCGAAATTTCTGGCCTGACAATGGCAAGCTTGATCCTTCAGCCACATCCTTCCAAAACCCAATGGATGCATTAATACCATTCATGTATTCGATATCGGCCATATCCAGGTCCATGGGCAGGCCAATTCCTTTAAAATAGGCTTCCGCCAGGATATAGTGCACTTCGGCCCCAGTGATAAGTGGTATGGGCATAAAGTCCTGATCCCTGATCACAAAATAATTAAATGGGGAATAAATACAATCCTCACCTTTGATCAGAAAAGCTCCGTCACCATCGCGATGCTCATCATAGGGAATGCCTCCTGAAGTAGGTGTTGTCGGTTCAGGAAGTTGTGGATACGCAACCCATTTACTCAGGTTATTTGTTTCGAAGAAAATGTAAGCCCTCGGATCAAAGATCCCACTTCCGTCCGTGCTGTCGTGCGCTGACAACTGATGCCAGATGTTGGAGCCCATGCGAAGGTTTTTATGCTCGCGGAACGACCAATTCAGGCTTTCATTTTTAAATCCCATATCTGCAGGCCACAGGCAGACATTTTCACCAACATAGGTGATAAAATCATAGCCCAGAATGAGCGGCCTTCCCTCCTCAACAATCTTACGAATGATGTCTCCTCCCAATTGTGGTTCTTTCTCACTCATGCGCAGGGCGTAGCGTAAGCGGAGCGAATTGGCAAATTTTTGCCACATGAGCATATCGCCGTTAAACAATGGATCGAAAGCCGAGAAAGTAGCAAAAGGCTCTTCTGAGACAGCAGCGACATCTATGTTTTCATCACACCATTCAAGGTCTTCCAGCAATGATAAATAAATTGATTCCTGGCTATCAAATTCAGGGAAAAGGTATTCCAGGTCCTGATAACCATAGCCGGCTTTGGTAAAAGGCATATCTCCATAAATATCTGTGATCTTAAAGGTTTTGTAAGCAAGTAAGATCTTCAGCATGGCTTGCATATTCATAACTTCACCGGTGGCGCCATAAGTCGCAAAACGCTTTTCAAGTTCTCTGACATTTGGTAGTACCAGGTAGTAATTCTGCCACATACTTTCTGTTCCAAGGGTAAAATTCCCCCAGGCTTCCCTGGTGAGCGCTGCCAATTGAGTTTGTTTATACAATATCTCATTGCTGATATAAAATTGTTCATTCCCTGTCAATACCAGGGATTGTATAATCCCATTGAATAAAGAACCATCGCTTGCAGTTGTAAATCCCTGAGGATTTGTATTGATCTCATCAAAATTCTTCTTGCAGGAACTGAAAAATACCAGCAGTATCAGTAAGGTTGCAGAGATTCTAAGAAGTATCTTCATTATGTTTAATTTTTTATTTTCAACAATCAATCATCTATCAATCTCCCCTTTTAAAATGAGGCTGAGATCCCAAAGGTTATCGACCTGCTGCTGGGCATGGAAGCCCATTCAAATCCCTGGGCATTTCCGGCCCCCATAATCCCTTCCGGGTTTATTTTGTCGGGCAATGATGAATAGATGTAAAACAAATCTCTTCCTACGATTGAGAGAGACAAGCCCTGGAATATCTTGGTTTTTCTTACAAGTTCAGGCGAGAATGTATAAACCAGCGATATCTCACGCATTTTTATCCAGGAATTTTCAACGATACCCGGTGTTGAGATGATCTTGCCCCAACCACCGGCATTCGGCATATACTTATAATAATAATGTACAACCTTGTCATTGGGTGTTCCATCCTCGTAAACGCCATCCAGGATAACCCCAATATTGCTTGTTGTGCCATCAGGATCGGTATAGGGCAATCCTCCACCTTCTCTTTCTATGAGCGTTTCAGGGCTCATCCCTGTTTGCAGATTGATCACATACGATCCGCAATAAATGTCTCCACCCCATTTTGTATCAATGAGTGTTCCGAGGGTGAATCCTTTATAATGCAGTTCGGTATACCATCCGGCAATAAAATCAGGAGAAGCATTTCCAATCGGAACCCGTGTATCAGTGATCTCATACTTTGTTCCTTCTGCGTTCACAATGGGTTTTCCATTTTCATGATAAACATAGTCGTAACCGTAAATGGTTCCATATTCGTCCCCTTCGCGCAATGCCATAGCCGGACCGTTCAGCCCCCAGATATCGCCCATTTCCATTACTTTGGCATTGTCTCCTAAGCTGACCACCTGGTTACGGTTTCTCGAAAAATTGATCCCTGTTTTAAACATCACACTTGGAGAATGAATAGGAACCGCATTGAGAATGATCTCATAACCCTGGTTTGTGATAACACCATCATTGATGGTGATCCCTGTCCCCCCTGAAGAAGTGGGTACAGGAAGCCCCGGAATGATCTGTGAAAAGGAATAGAGGTAATAATACGTAAAATCAAAGCTGATCCTGTTTTCAAGAAACCCCAGGTTAAGGCCTCCTTCATATGAATTTACCCTTTGTGGAGTTAACTTATACGGAGGTATTGTTCCCGGAAAATCAGATGTTTGCTGTCCGCCAAAAAGGCCTGTGCTATAGTAGAATTCAGTTTGATAAGGATCCGTATCTGTGGCTGTCTGTGCGATCCCTCCCCGAAGCTTTACAAAATTCATCCAGGGCACTTTTCCCTGAAGATCGAAAAGCTCTGAAGCAATAAAACTTACTGAAAGAGAGGGATAAAAATAGGAATTTGCATCAGGGGGAAGGGTTGATGACCAGTCATTTCGCCCTGTTAGTTCCAGGAAAAGGAAATTATCATAAGACAAATTCAAAAATGAAAACACAGAGTTGTTTCTTTCGTTCAGATAGCCTTCGTAAGGTGCTACACTGCCAGGTGAATCGCCGGGCTTGTCCACAACAGTCATTCCTAAAGAATCGGTACTATAGGTTGTTTCTGTTAAGTTTCCAAAGTTGTAATAATTTGGATAATACCAGGTACCTGAATGTCCACCGATACTGTATAGGTTATGATCCCAACGACTGGCACCAAGTGTGAACCTCGCATCCAGCTTGCTGTTGAATATTTTTGATTTACTCGCTGTGAGATAAGTCTCAAAAATATCCGAAAAGTTTTTACCCAATTGGTTTGAATAATATCCGTCCAGCAAGCCAATCAGATCGGCTGGTTTGTGTTTGGTTTCAAATTGTTCCATGGTAAAATCACGCCCTACCCTACCGAGTATACTCAGCCACGGAGTGATATCGTACGTCAGGGTGAGTGCACCAAGGTATTTATCTCTTTTCAGTTGTGAATTATGATTGTAATAGTTCCACCAGAGGTATTTGCTCACATACAAATAGGGATATCCTTCCATCGGGTTCCTTGACCCATCCGGATTTTCGTAATTTTCCATGTCGATTCCCTGGTAACTTCTAGGCCATGAATAACTAAATCCTTTATTGAAAGATGTTTGGTTGTCGTCGCCAAGCGTGGGACTGTTCAGCCTGTTGTAATTTGAGTATGAAAATGACAGATCGACCCTGACTTTATCAGATATTTTCAGGTTTCCTCCAATGCTGATGGATGTCCTGTCAAAATTACTGTTTGGTACCACAGCCTTATGGTCCTGACGGGAAATGGAAACACGCATGGTCCCAACCGTCCCTCCACCCGAGGCCGAAATATTATGTGTTTGAGTAAACCCGTTCTGAAAAGCATTCTTATAGTTATCGGGCTGAGGCGAATACGCCCGCATTTCTCCATCCCACCAACGCACCATTTGTCCTTCCATGGCAGGTCCCCAGGAAACGCCATCGCCATAATACCCGAACTCTGCTGTGGTGGATGAGACATCGCCATTCTGGTTCAGGATCAAATGGTCGTTGCCATAAACTCCAGGATACAATAAGGTATCACCATCCATCGGGAACGATGGAGGCGTAAAAGAAACAGGTCCACCGGCTCCATACTTATTCTGCATTTCTCTGAAACGGTAGGGCTGGATCATTTTATAGGTATAACTATAGGAAACGCCGATCCCTTTTTTCTTGGATCCTCTTTTGGTAGTGATAAGGATTACCCCATTCGCTCCGCGCGACCCATACAATGCTGATGCCGCCCCACCTTTGAGTACTGTATAATCTTCGATATCCATTGGGTTGATATCACCAAGGGGGTTGCCCCAATCTGATCCCCGTCCAATGTTTACCATTCCGGGCGTATTTTCCATGGGAACATTGTCCACCACGATCAGGGGCTGATTGTCGGAACGCAAATTGTTATTTCCACGAATGGTTATCCTGGTAGAGCCCCCTTCCACACCATCACCCTGCGATACTTGCACACCTGCAGCCCGACCCGTGATGGCACTGATCACATTGGGTGCATTGGAGCGTTCAATCATTTTAACATCAATTTTTTCCGTTGAATAACCAATATCCCTTTTCTGGCGTTTTACCCCAAGAGCTGTTACAACTACTTCATCAAGCATTTCTGCAGCAGGAATCAACTCAACATCGATGACTCGTTGGGCACCCACCAATACTTCCATTGGTTCATAGCCAACATAACGAAAGACCAATGTATCCGTATGATGAAGGCCGGGGAGCACATAGTCACCATTCATATCGGTGGTTGTGCCTGTGCTGGTTCCCTTTTTCATAATGGTTACTCCTGGCAGGCCCATATCATCATCCGTAGCGAGAACCTTGCCGCTAACGGTGATATCTTGTGCGTTGACATTCAAGAATAATGTGGAAAAGATCAGGAGGCAGAGTAGAGCATTTTTCATAGAGTTCTCAATGATTTTTGATATAATCGGTCAAAGAATTATGGTCCGTTTTGCTGCAATAGCATCTTAGCGTCAAATCTCTTTTCAAATATAGGAAAAACTTATTAAAGAATTGCGGACAGTATGCAGATATAGATTCTGGATACTGGATACTGGATATCCCGAAAAACCAGAAATCTTTGATTTCATTGTTTTTCGTGGATCCTCGATCCCGGGAACCGGGAATCGGGACTGGATACTGGATGCTGGATTCTACAATACCGGGGATCGAGGATAAGTCAACTGATAAAAGCAAGCAACCTTACCCATTTTTAGCAGTCTTATATGAAATACATATACTTTTTTCGTATATTTATTTGCGAATACACCCAAAAATCAACGTTATGAAAAAAACCATCCTCTGGACAGCCTTGTCCTTGTTTTTCATATGCACTTTTGCGCAAAACGAATGGCTTACCATTCACCCCTATCCTACTTTAAGTAATTTAATAGACGCCCATTTTGTATCTGATAGCGAAGGATGGGTTGTGGGAACGGAGGGAAGCATTCTATATACTGATGATGGAGGCAATTCGTGGGAAACCCAGCTAAGCAACCCGAATGAATCTCTCTGGAGCGTTTTCTTTATTGATGATCAGGAAGGATGGGCCTGTGGATGGAGTGAAATATACCATACCGATGATGCCGGCGAAAACTGGGAACTGCAGGATGCTCCCTATTTTATGGGTGATCTCATGGATGTTTTCTTTATCAATCATGATACCGGATGGATCGTTGGCTCCTATAAAATTGTATTAAAGACAACGGACGGAGGTGAAAACTGGATAAAAATCCAAAACTCTCTTATAGGTGCCAAATGTTCCCGAAGAGTCACATTTTTCGATCATTTGCATGGCTGTGCAGTAGGCGAAAACTGGAACAACTTTGACGAAGGCTATGCCATGATAACAGCGGATGGTGGATTGACATGGACAGAAACAACACCATCCAATTGCGACTTCCTCACAGATGTTGAATATTACAATTCCATGTGTATTTGGGCCTGTGGATGGGATGGCAGTTTGTTCAGGTCTCTTGATGGTGGTCAGAGCTGGTACTCGGAATATTTTGGATCCGACTGCTTCGATGCAATTCACTTTTTTGATAAAGACAGAGGCATCTTACTGGAGGGATCCAATGTCCACTTAAGCTTTGATGGCGGTGATTCCTGGGATTCATGTGTATCTATTGAAGAAAACTTTCATCATTACAGCACTATGATGAGTTGGGACGATAATAAAGTTGTGGCAGTCGGAAGCGATGGCATAATCAGTAGAACAATGGATGGAGGGAGTAACTGGGAACAACTCCACCAGGGGGCACGTGTATATTTCGGAGAGATTGGTTTCTTTGATACCTTCAATGGTTATGGAATTGGCAGCATTGGCGGGCATCCCGACCTTTTACGCACATATGACGGGGGCTACACATGGGAATATGACAGCCTGATTAGTCATGGCCCTTTCAGCAATTTGTTTATGAATGGACAAATGGCATATTTGCTAAATCATGATTCATCCCTGATGATGAAAACGCTTGACGGAGGTTTAAGCTGGGAAATGAAATCCATCCCTGAATCCATTTCATACTACAGTGATCTTCAATTTGTTGATGAAAATAACGGTTATATCTGCGGAGGAGATGGAGCCTTCATTAAAACTGAAGATGGAGGATCAAGTTGGATAGATATATCATTAAACAATACAATGCAATTAAGAAATATCTTTTTTATTGATGAAAACAATGGCTGGATGATCGATTATTTTGGCAAATCCATTTTGCATACAACAGATGGTGGATATAACTGGTCATCATCCCAATTAGGTGGTTCAATTATTTATCAGCCCGAAAGTATTTTCTTTCTGAATGAAACAGATGGATATGTAAATACGGATGATGGCCTGCTTTATAAGACATATGACGGAGGAAGCACATGGGAGGTAATTTACGGATTTTATTCAGGATGGAATTCATCGATATATTTTACAACTGAAACAGAGGGTTGGTACATAACGGGCATGGTTTTTCACACTTACGATGGAGGAGAAAGCTGGTCGGATGGAGAACGCTTTGGTACTAATCCCCGATCATTGTTCTTTCTGGATAAGGATCAGGGATGGATTGGGGGTAGCAGCGGCCTTATTGCCAAATACGATGGCACCGTCGAAATATCAGAATTGGATCAAAGCCTTCTTGATGTCGTCTTATTTCCAAACCCTGCCGGGGATCAATTGCAAATTAAATTCAGCCAAAAGCCTGAAGATAAATACCAGTTGAGTATTTATAGTATTGACGGGAAAGTGGTTTTTAACTCTTTAAGGATGTATAGCTCGGAACAAACATCCATGAATATTTCCATGCTGCCCCCTGGAAGTTATTTCTTGCAAATTAAAAGCAATAAAGGAATCAATACCCTTAAGTTTGTGAAACGTTAGCTGAAGTCAAGCTGTTTTTCATTATACCAACAGAAAGGATCTTCTCCATAAAAGTTACCGGATGCCAGAAATGCTGCTGCCCTGCATCCTCCCTGGCAGTTATAGGGAATATGGCTGCAATCCTTGCATTTCCCCTGAAGTTGAGCGGAATGCATATTGCGAAACATCTTGAATACTTCCGCCTCTTCCCAGATATCTTTCAGTTTTTCGACACGCAAATCTCCTGCCTGTTTTTCAAGGTAGAACGGACAAGCATAGACCAATCCCTCAGGACTGATAACAATACTCGAACGTGCTGCCGAACAACCAATCCTTACCGATTGTCCTGAATAAGCTATATTGGACTGATAATCCGTGTTGCAAGCAAAAGAATAAGTTGCTTTGTCATCTATAAATAGTTTATCCTTATATTTTTCCTTTAGTGCAGAAATTTGACTTGAAAAATCTTTTAATTCCTCCCTTGTGAGGACATGTTCATCCTGGCTGTCTGCTCCTCTTCCTGCAGGCATATACGAAGATAATTTGAAGGACGGGATCCCGGTAGAAATGCATTCCTTTAGAAGATCTTCCATGGCATGGATATTCTTTTTAAGGATCATGGTACTCATGGTGGTATGATAGCCTCTTTCTGCAAAGGCCTTCAATGCCTTCATTGCTTTATTGTATGAACCCTTTAGCCCCCTGAAAGCATCATGAATCTCTTGCGGGCCATCTACACTAACTTGTACAGAGAAGGTATTGAGATCATCGAGAATGTCAAGAAATTTATCGTCTACCAGCAGACCATTTGTAGACAGGATAATTCCAAAATTCAAGTTGGATGCATATTCCAGGATTTCAAGCAGGTCCTTTCTCAGCAATGGCTCTCCCCCACCAAAGTTTACAGAAAAAACCTTCATTTCATGCAATTGGTCCAGTATTGATTTCACTTCTGATGTGCTCAATTCATTCCTTTCGGCTTTTCCTGCACTCACAAGGCAATGTGCACAATTCAGATTGCAGGCATGTGTTAGCTCGAAGATCACTGAAAGTGGTGCACTATAATAATCAATATAGGTATCTGAGTTCGCTTCAGCAGGCTCAAAAGACTCCAATTCTATTTCCCGGAAGCCCTCTTTCCTGGTTTTTCGCCAGTTTATAGCATAATGTGCATTGAATTTCTCAAGAGCCCGGGTCACAATTGTTTTTGATTGATCAGGATTGAGTAAAAACTCTTTTGATACCCGGGAGATCAATTGCTCTGTTGAATACAGGCCGTTGCATAGTTCCAGTATTCGGAATAATTTATTGTCAAGTTCAATTTCGCCCTGCAGATATGGATTGAACAGAAAGCCGCCAAATTTCTCCCTCCTCTTTGTTATAAAAGAATAGAGGTCGGGATAAGAATCTTGCATCGTTTCTTCGATCATAGGTTTTAATGTGAAATGATGGGTCCTGAAACCTGAACATCAATGGGTACGCCATCCACAACTTCAGGAATTGCATTTATATCTTTAGCGGATCTTACATACACACGGATGCAAAAAGAATCATATTCAATAGTCGATTTCAATTTACCAATACCTACGCCAACCACAGCCTGAATTTTCATCAGACTGCTTTCATGCTTTTCTTTAACTGCCTTTACTTGTTCGTATGTGTGCATATTATGAATGAAATAAAATGAGATTGTTCAATCAAAAATAACTAAACAATCTCATTTTTCATAGCGAAGGAGTTCAATTATCCTTCTTTTGCCATTTGTTTGAGCATTTGGGTAAATGCTTTACGCATCTCCCTGGGAATCTTGTCAATGTTGATCAGCACCAGCTTTCTCGGGTCATCAATCGGGATCTTGAATTTAAATTCCAATCCCGGTCCGGCAGCACATTGAAGAACATCGATAATATGATCGGGCCCTCCTGATCCGCATGTCAGAGGACTGTCGGGTCCACAGGCAAGACAAATCGGTCTGAAAGCAGGTCCTCCTGAATGGCAAAATTCAATGGGAGAATTAGGCCCGCCTGGCATACACATAACAACACGGGGTCCTGATGGCAGGCAGAGCCGCAGTGAATTCGGGCCTCCGATTACACATATCCTGGTATTGAACGGACCACCGGGGATGCAATGTATTGTAGGCCTGGGAAGTTCAATATTCAACTCATCAAAAACAGTTTGGATGGGGTTGGCCACAGTAACCGTGCTTGACCCTGCAAAGAGAAGTCCGACAGCTTTGTTGTCCATATCCATGATGAGGGAACCTGAGTCTCCTGATGTAGACATATATGTTGTAAAAATCTGATGGATAAACTGATATGAGCGCGGCACGATACCGGTAGGTGTAAGGAGTTCATAGCCTACGTTAACAGTGACATCAATATCCGTTACCGTTCCGGTTGTATGGCAGGTAGTACGGCCACATTTTTGCACTTCAAGTGTATCAATATCGCCTGCAGTCAATTCCCTTACTCCATTGGGAAGGCCAATATCACAACCAATTTCATTGCTTACATCTGTTCCTGTAATAATTTCTCCGATTCCTGCATCCACAAGGTTGTTTCCGGCAGAATTGAAGGGAATCCAGCGTTTCAAAGTGGCAATACGGTCGGCATTTCCTGCACAGGACCCGCCATCGAGTGTACCTGGTTGTACAATGGTATCACCAACATTTGCCCTGCTGTCGATATTGCTGTCTTTATCAGCAATGACATGATTGTTGGACAAGATACATCGTTTCCCATCGGATTTATCGATGACAACACATCCCAGGGTTCCGGCCATAATATAGCCAAAAGCAGTTGAGTGGCAGCTTCCGATGCTGTCTCCTCCGTAGGCAGGCCTTTTTCGCGTTTTCTGATCACATGCTAAAAAACGGATCTTCCCGACACCAACCACATCGGTCTTGATGCCGTTCACTTCTTTCTCAATCCGGTTTCGAGCGGACACCTGGCTTGGATGTTTCTTTTCCTCCACATAGATCTTCATGCATAGTTCATCCGTAACCTGACCGTCGGTGATCTTTCGGCCTATCCCCACTCCCACTACGTTTTGCTTTTTAAACATTGCTTTTTGGACCTGGTCTTTGACTTTTCTTATTTTCTCTACATTTTCATACATAAGAAACCTCCTTTTTGAACTAATTATTAATGGGTGAATAATTGGTATTCATCGTTACATCATACCCCAGGATTGGAATAAATCAAAACATCTCCCCTGAAAAAGAAGAGATCTGAGGGTATTTTTATTTAAAGTTAAGATGAAATAAAGGGGGGGGCAATATATATGTTGTAAGTGGTTACATATATTAAATAAGTGGGTAGTAAAACGAAATAGAAGGGAATAAAAAAATGCATGATAGTCATACGAGTAATAAACAAATCCTCTTGATGCCTTCAATCTAAAAGGTTCGATAAAGAATGGTCAAAGACAGTTTATTAAAGTTAAGTAAGAAAATATACCGGGAGGAGAAAATTCTCCTCCCGGTATTCATGTAAAATGAGAATCCCTCTTATGGATCAACAATTGTGATGATCAATTGATAATATGGGTCATCATCCTGAATGCAAATAGCGGCAGCCCATCCACCAGGCAGTGGGACATAAGCACCCATTGGGTCAGCTGCTTGTGCAATCCCATTATATACACCAGCGGTGCCATTGTTCAGCAAATACCAGATGGCATCTTGTATTTCATCACCCTCGGCTTGAGTAAGGTTAGCCGGATCGGCAACAAAATCCTCAAGGTTGTTGAATATCCAGTTAACTTTGGCAATATCAGTAAGCCCCCAGGGCATTCCTGAAGGCCAATCCCAGTCATAAAGTGATGCATACACATTAAAAATATGTGTTCCTGCATAAATACCTGAATTTGCATCAGCACACCATCCGGCAAGCATTACACCGAGCGGCATGTCAAAACAAGTTGCAGGAATACCACATTGAGGGGAATATTCACCATCAAGATCAGAAGCAGTAATATCCCAATATCCTGAGGTAATCCCCGTAGTATTGATTGTCATTTTTACCCATTCAGGCAGATTCTGATAAGGAGCAAGCTGCAGGTCAGTAGCGGTCAAATTACACTCACCAAGTACAAATTCTACGATACCATCTTGTCCGTCAGGAATCATTTCGCCATCAACAAATGTCCATCCGCCGAAGCATTTATAAACAAAATCATCACCCCATTTAACAAGGATCCAGAGTTCAACTTCGTAGTCATCTATTTCATAGAGATAGTCAGGATATTCAATGCAAAGTGGAGAACCTACACCATAATTTGCTTCAAGAGTACCGTTCATAAAAGGTGATTTTTCAACTTCAACACCATTTCTTTTCACAACAAGTTTGGTGATTGCAGGCATATCCATTTGAAGTCCGGTTGATTGATTTGCATAAAGTGATCCTGCATAGTCTGATGGATGTTTCACGCAGATGTCACCAAAGAAACATTGTGTCCTGATAACAATCTCGTCAACGTTGAACCAAACAAAACCAAAGGAATTCCAAAGGTGTTCCAGGTAGCAAAGTACATCGATATCCACTTCTACTTTAGTGAATGAATCTATTGTGAAATCGAATGTTAACGGATCTGCTACATAAATAGCAAAATTCGAACCAACAAGCGGAGTACCCATCAAAAGTTCATCGTCCGTGTAATCGCCGATCGTACCTACATCTTTGTATAGGTAGAATTCTTCGACTGTAAATGTTTTTGAAGCTGGTGCCCCAAAATTCGATGGAATGTCGAGTTTGATGTTCTGTGTAAACAGATCACCATCAATACGATAAACCAGTGGATAATACCACTCGCCATCAATTTTCACTTTGGCATAATCGGGTTCAAGCATGGTACCATTAGAGTCGGTTTTACATATCCAGTCTTTCATTGAACCCGGATCAACTAGGTTAGCATTAAATGACACATCAACTTGTGTTGCTTTGTCATTTACTTGCTCATCTTTCTTGCATCCAAATACCAGAACAGATATAAGAATAACTAATAATAACTTTCTCATTTCGATAATTTTTAAGATTAAAAGTTTGAAATATCTTGCGTCTTCTTTTTGCCTAACTAGGTGAAGACATGTATATGATTTTGGGTTTTTGGTTAATAATCGTGTTTAATAAACGAGAATTTATATTTGAACGAATTGTTATTTGAAACATCATTTAATGGAGTCGTTTTCAAAACACAACACCTCAATGGGAAACTGTGTAACCTCAAAGGCATGTATTCTTATGTTGTAATCAACAGGATTAGACACATAAACGGCATAAGCGGAAGAAGCTTCCGGCGTCCCCATAACAATGATATCATCCGCTTCCAGTACATCTCCAGCAGTATTGCAATTGTCCCACAACAGAAACTTTGAAACAGTATATGTAGATGATGCACCGCTGTCTTCATGAACATCAAGGCCAATATACTGGGTATACAACATCCCATCAATACGATAGAGTAGTGGAAAGTAGTTTATCCCATCAATGGTCACCTGGGCATAGTCCGGTTCATAGGGTTTACACTCCCAGTCTTTCATGGTATCATTCGGTATAACCTCATTTGCTGCAAATCGTATCTGATGCATCACGACAGGATTGTCAACAACATCATCCTTGTTGCATGCAAGCAGGATAAGAAGCACTATAAACAGGCTAAATATTTTTTTCATTGTGCAATCGGACTTGGGAATCCTAAAAAAAAACTATTTTAAAGCTTGGAGATGAACAGCATTGCCTTCCCGGTAAAGGAGTGTTTTTCAGCGGTCAGCCGGATGCTAAAAGATCCGGCCCCCTTCAGGGGATTTTTGGTCGTATCATAATTCATAAGATTGGGCACATATTGGATCGTACGAGCACAAATTTACGTAGACCAAACGGTTCTTGTAAGCGTATTAATACCCATAATGAGACGTTACAATTACCCGAGGATTAATACCCGGGTATTTGTTCGTATAAAAGGATTTATAGGATCGAAAAAGAATAAAATTACAGGGAATATAAATAGGTGACTGCCTTCTTGTACAACTGGGCAGTATTCCTGACGCCAAACTTATTGTTAATGTTGGCTCTATGCCCGTCGACAGTGCGTTTGGAGATGTTCAATGCCTTAGCGATCTCACGGCTTCTCTTGCCCAGGAGTATGTACTCAAGGATCTCGGTTTCGCGCCTGGTAAGTACTGTTTTATCGGTATAGGTATAGCCGCTTTCCTTTTGCTTTACTTCAATGAATTCAGCAAGAATTTCAGGAGCCATATAATAGTGGTAACTCTTCAGGTCACACAATCCCTTGATAAAATCTTCGCGTGTTGTAATGTCGCCAAAAAATCCCTTAAATCCCATTTCGATCAAGGAATTGATTGAATTATAATTTGAAGATGAAAGGCAGAGTGCATAATTAACCGTAGGATGCTTTGCAATCATCCTCCTGATATTCTCCTTTCCCTGCTTCATGGCCCAGGGAAAAGTACTCAGGACAATTGGATTTTTAGTAACCTCAATCAGGTTTGAGAGGTCATCGGGTTTGTTTGCTGTACTAACTAGTCCAACACGGTCACATTCCTTTATCCAGTTCTTCACACACTCGATAACAAAATTCGATTCATCAGCAATGATCAATTCTACTAGATTTTCAGGCATAATTATTCTATTAAGAGTTAATTACAATATAATTAAATCACCAAAAAATAATTGGAATTGTTTATTCTCTATTGTATGCAGGATTCCTGTTATTTACAGGAATCCCGACATACCATTTGCCTGTAATTAATAGAAATTTTGGAATAGCCTTTGCGGGACATTTTCTGCAGACGTTTAAACTGCATACTGTTTGGTCTAATGATTGTAATCGTTCGTTCGCTCCCGGCTATGTTGATAAAATTTATTATTAATTAAGATATTGGGTTTGACGCTAAATTATAACATTAAAAGTGTTTTTGAAACTATTTGGATAAAATTCCACCTCACAAAAACTCACTTTCGGGCATTTAAGTGCTTAGTTATTAACATATTTCGTCAGGTGATGAACGAATATACAGAAGAAAGGTACGGATTTTTAGATTTCAAGGAGACTAAACAAATGCACCCTTCATGGATGTATAAAGACGGAAATTTTTTAACAGATTCTCATCATGAAGCAACTGATGTACCAGCATTCTGAGCTCATCCTTATCCATCTTA
The DNA here is from genome assembly GCA_964487735.1 of uncultured Bacteroidales bacterium. Taxonomy (GTDB): domain Bacteria; phylum Bacteroidota; class Bacteroidia; order Bacteroidales; family B18-G4; genus B18-G4. Next base: position 27,151 of record CAZASJ010000040.1, read on the forward strand.
TCGATCAGGAAATTATCAATGCATGTAAGTTGATCTGACTTTTTCATTGTCTTATTGTTTTACCCCTCTGTCAGTCATTCAACTGACATATCCCCTGAAATTTTGGGGAGAATATAGAGAAATATCCTGGCAAGCCGCAAGGAATTAGTTGATTCATTGAGTTATACGTTTGATGAGTGTATATGTTTCTTAAAAACCAAAGAAAGGTCGTGGCCCGAAGGAGATCGGGCCAGGACACTTGAAATACCTGAAGTACTTGAATCAATGTTTCTAAGAAGCACTGAAGAGCCGGAAACTTCTGATCAGGCTCTCATC
>CAZASJ010000041.1:0-26504 GCA_964487735.1 uncultured Bacteroidales bacterium
GCGGGCAAGGCTCATGATACCCTCCACCTTCCGAAGTTTTCCAAAACCTGTGTTACAAGCACTTAAAACGGCCATTTAGTCCAAAAATTCCATATTGAATATTTCATATGTATTAAGAAGTCCATCGTTTTCTTCAATGGTATCATTATTAAGGGTAAAAACAAGTTTGGAATACATTGGGTTCTCATCATTGATCAATGTATGCATGGCCAGGTGAAGAATATCATAATGATGGGCATTTTCTTTAAAATTAGCCTCTGTTGCTTCAAATCCTTCATATTTATCACAATCAATGATTGCACTGATATTTTTGATCTCCTCCGTGATAAACTTTAATGGCACTAAATAAGAGGAATAATCCCTGTTGGCAGGAAATTTACTTGAACTGATATTAGATATATTCTCATAAGTAGGTGCAAAAGCAATCACCCGCCTGTTCGAAGGATGTTTTTTATCATTTTCCGTAAAAAGCAGCGTTGCTGAATATGAATAACTCGTTTTAAAATTAAAGATCAGATATGGGAGCTTGCGGTAGTCCATCTTATCAGCACCATCCTTTGAGGTAAGGAGGCATTCAAATGGCAGGTATCCCAATTCTCCATCCGGAATAATGATTAAAGCCTTTCCCTCTATCTGAGGTTCAACAGGCAATACTAAGGTTTCATACAAACGGTAAGCACTCTCAGTATAATTCGTATAATCGCTAAATGTATTATTGGCAAATTCATTGTTCCTGAGAAATTTACTTAATATATCAATGTTCCTGTAGAAAGTACTATCTATTGGAATTCGTTTTATGGAGAATGCTCTCTTTTCGATTGCAAATATGAACAAGGAAGTATCCGTTATTGAATATTCCATCAATACCTGATTATCACGCAAGCCATTCTGAATGCCTTCAAGGTCTATTACATCATTATCATACTTTGAGGCGTATTCAGGGAATCTTGTGTTTATAATACTTGTAATACTATCGTGTTCCTGACTAATTGCCAATAAGTTGCCTTGCCAGACACCAATCTGGGTTGAATCAGGCATAGGCCGTTGTTTTTCTTCATAGAGCAACTTCTTGTAAAATTCAGACTTATTTTTTACTAACTGCTCTTTATCCTGCAGATCCTGTGGTATACCAAGGTTATTTTTATTCTCTACCTCCTGCAATGAGGCTAACAACACGGATGATTTGCCCTTTTCCGCAGACATAAAAGCTTTGTTTGCATAAAATGGTTCATCAGTAAGCATATAAAGATCATAAGCTATGCGAATAGCCTGGTCATACCCATTTCGGGATGTTTCGGTGATGAGCAGCTTACTTTCCTGTCCAAGAAACATTGATCTCATTTTTTCGGTAAGAAGGTTTGCAATTTCCTGAGTCTCCAAGGCAACTTCAAGAGTTTTCACATTTAAGTTTTCCTTGTATAAGACTGTTATCGCATTCGCCTTGAGGCTAAGGGAATTCAACAATACCGGATAAGAAAGGATTCCGGTTTCAATAGGAGGAATTGCAAATGGGTCTTCATCATCAAAATCCAAAACGACTGATAATATCGCTTGATGAAAATTTGCTATCGCGATATCAGTTTCGCCATTAAACAGGTACCATGAACCTAAAGAATTATAACAGGCAGAGATGACAGGATTTTTCCGGGAATAGGTTTCTTTAGCGATATCAAGAGCCTCTGTAAAATACTTATAGGCCTTTACCGAATCTTTCTTCTTTTGAAGCAATGCTCCATAATTTAAATAAACGCTGATTAAGTTGTGTGAACGGAGTCCACTATTTTCAATCTTATCCTCTATCGCTAAATTGTAGAAAATCTCAGCTGAGTCAAGTATATTCAGATTTTCATAAACACTCGCAATATTGGCATACGATTTATCCAGGCCCAAATGACCATAGGTTTTCTTCACATCCAGGCTCTTTTGAAATACCTCAAGCGCCTTTCGCCATTCCTGTGTCCCAAAATAGATATTTCCAAGATTAATATAAATGGAAGAAGCCATACTTGAGCGATCAGAATTGATATGAATAATTCGTTCGGAATAGCTCAGATATTGCAATGCTAGTTCATAATCCTGCTTCTGCTTATATATAATGGCAATATTCATGTAGACCTTAGCAAGTTCCATACAATCCAATCCACATATTCTTATGATAATGCGTTTTAAGTCTTGAAGTATTTTTAGTGCATCATCGCTTCTTCCAAGATATCGGTATACATTGCTAAGATTATTTCGAGCAGCCACATCATTTGAATCAATCTCAAGTATGGAAAGAAAAGACTTTTCTGCGGCATAAAAATCCCCATTGCGTGCATAGCCAATACCTTCCGCGTTTAGTAAGTTTATATTCAGTGAATCCGTTTGGCCCAGGCTCAAAACAAATGGCCAAACTATTAAAAAGAAAAGAAAGGGTATAAAAAATAACCTTCGTCCCATGCTGCTAAATTAGGAACGAAAGTTAAGAAAATAATGTTTTATTATCAATTATTTATATCCAAACATATAATTAATTGACAGAAAGTAAGATATAATCTATACTAAATATGTTTTTACACTAAAGATGCAAAAGAATTACATCCAGGCTTCTTCGTCTTCTGTTGTGGTACCCGAAGTGTTGTTATCTCCACCAAATACTTTACTCATTTCAATTTCATTCAGTACGCTGATGTTTTCGAAGTTTTCAGTTAAGTTTTTCATTTGATAAGGCTTTTTTGATTTTTATTGAATTAAGACTTTTTTTTTATTGAATTAAGACTTTATTGTTGAATTAAGGCCTGGTTTTCAGTCCAGACACTTATTAATACCGAGATAGGCAAAAAGGTAACCCTCCAAATGAAAAAAAATTTAAACTTTTTTAATATTTTTTTCTATTTATTTGATATTCAATGCATTAAAAAAGCATTTTTTTTAAAAAAAATTCATCATTTATGAAATAACTGAAAGAAAAAATAAAAAAACCCCCGGGAATCCGGGGTTAAAAGGTGTGGGATGTACTGGAATCGAACCAGTGACCTCATGCCTGTCAAGCATGCGCTCTAAACCAACTGAGCTAACACCCCATAAAGGAATGTCGCAAAAGTAATAAATATTCCTAATTTTACAGGCAAAATAAACTGATTTTATAAGGCAATGATAAAAAAGTGCATTCTCTTCACAGGACTTATTTTTGTTTGTTTTTCCGCATTTACACAATCGACGGGTTATGAGATAAGCATTGGTCTGGAAGGCTACCCCGACACAAGTGTTTATTTAGGCAACTATTTTGGCGATAAGCTTTCTGTGGCAGATACAAGTTTTGCAAAAGATGGCAAAGTGGTTTTCAGCGGAAAAGATCCCCTGGGCCAGGGTGTTTATTTTGTTGCCAGCATCGATCGAAAAAAGCTATTTGAATTCATGATCGATTCTGATCAGTTTTTTATACTGGAAACAAGTTTAAATGATCCCATCCAGCAAATGAAAATTGAGGGTTCTGATGAAAATGAAATATTTTATAATTACCTGAAAAATAACAGTAAAATCTATCAAGAATTGAAGTCCCTCCAATCGGTGGCCACCCATCAACAATTGGATGCAGATAGCACCGCCATGATTCAGGAAAAGATTGATAGTCTGAATGATGCAAGCATAGCTTATAAATTGAATTTAATGGAGGATTATCCGGAATCAATGACTGCTTTGCTATTCATACTCATGAAAGACCCTGACATCCCTGATTTTTTTACCGAATATGGACGCCAAGATACCCTATCAGCTTATCTATATTACAGACATCACTATTGGGATGGAATTGATTTTTCGGATGAGCGGCTCATCCGAACACCCGTCTTTCATCGAAAACTTGAAAAATACATGACAGATGTGATTCAAAAACATCCGGATAGTGTTGTTATGGAAATAGATGATATGCTAATCAACACAGGTCAAAATACAGAAATAAAAGATTATCTCCTGTGGTACTTTACCAATACATACGAGGTATCTAACATCATGGGCTATGACAAAGTATTTGTTCATATGGTAGATGAATATTTCACTGATCAGACCTATGATTGGCTACACCCAACTGTACAACAAAACATGATCAACAGGGTGAACAAAATTCGCAGTCTTTTATTAGGTGAATATGCCCCGACTTTACTGATGGCAGATACATCTGAGAAATTTGTATCTCTCCATCAAATAGAAGCTGAATACCTTATCATACTATTTTGGAGCAGTACCTGCGGTGAATGCCAAAGAGAAGTAAAAATCCTGAATGAGTTATATAATAATTCAGACATTGACCTCAAAGTCTATGCAGTGAATTCCGACACAAGCTTCACTGCCTGGAAGGAATATGTTCAGAAGCACGACTTAAGTTGGATAAATGTAAATGGAAACCTCAGTTTATCAGGCGATTATCATGATGCATATGATATTTTCAGCACACCCGTTATATATATACTCGATGATGAAAAGAAGATTATTGCAAAGCGGATTTCTGCAGCAAATATTCCTGATTTTCTGTTGAGGTTTAATAAAAGTAAAAAGTAATTTAACGGATCATTTCTTAATGAATAAAATATAATGTAATTTGCAGAACCTTTTAAGGCAGATTTACGTATTAATATAAATATTTAAAATAAGGGATTTCGGCACAAATAATCAAATTTTAAGGCCGCAAACAAAAACCAAAATCACACACGGAAATGGAAGCCAAGCACAAACTACAAAAGCTCATTATTTTAAAACTTTTTCTGTTCCTCATCCTGGGATTTTCGGCACAAGTAAATGTAAATGCACAATGCAATGCAACATCTGCATTCAATGCATCCCTGACTACTTGCTCAACAGTTCAGTTCTCTGATCTGTCTTCAGCCGCCCCTTTCTATACGATATTATCGTGGGATTGGGATTTCGGTGATGGAAACACCTCAAATTTACAGAACCCATTATATGTATATGCACCTGGCTCAACATATATTGTTCAGCTAACAGTTACTGCAGATTCCAGTGGTACACAATGTACTGACATTTCCACAGATGTGGTAACGGTTCCTGGTCTGCCAACGGTCTATTTTACATGGGATCCTGAAACAACCTGTCTTGGTGGAGCCACTTCATTTTTTGGCACATCAGGCAAGCCCATCGTTACATGGAATTGGAATTTTGGCGATGGTCAATCTTCCACTATCCAAAACCCCATACATTTGTATGCCCTACCCGGGGCATATACCGTTACTTTGATGGTAACTGATGTTGACGGATGTTCGGATACAGCCATCAACACCATCAATATCGGAGGCATCCCTGATGTAGATTTTACATTTACTCCAGACCCTACATGCCTGAATGGTGTAACAAGTTTCTTCGGAACCAGTTCAGTTGCCAGTACAGTTACTTCATGGACCTGGAATTTTGGCGATGGAGGGACTGGATTCACAAAGGACGCCCTGCATACCTATTTATCTCCGGGAACCTATACCACAACATTAACGATACAGGATACAAATGGCTGCTATAATTCGGCAAGCTACCCCGTAACCGTAAATCCACTACCGACAGCAAACTTCCTTAACGATAGTCCTACATGTTTAAATGATTCAGTAAACTTCATTAATATTTCCACTACGCCCAATGGATATATCACCGAATGGATATGGGATTTTGGAGATGGGACCTCAACTACAGTTACTTTCCCCGATGATCCAAATGTTTCTCACTCATATCCAAATTCAGGGACCTTCCGGGTAACCCTGACTATTACAGATTCGGATGATTGCACTAACAGTACATTCAGGGATATAAATGTTGTAGCGAATCCTATTGCTGATTTTACCTATACACCCGCCTGTAATCAGGAACCCGTACAATTTCAGGATCTTTCAAGCATCAATGGAGGAAATAGCCTTGTGAGCTGGTATTGGGAATTTGGCGATCCTGCCTCCGGCATCAACAATATTTCAAATCTGCAGAACCCATCGCACGTATTTAGCAGTGGTGGCAATTTTGATGTTATCTTAGTTGTATCAAACACTGATGGTTGTGTGGATTCGATCAGTCTGAGTGTGAATGTGAATCCCCTGCCTACTGTACAGATCACTACTGATGCTGATACTGTTTGTGTAAGTGCCATTACAAACTTCTATGGCTCAGGCTCTGCAAATATTGTAACATGGGCATGGACCTTCGGTGATGGAGGGACCTCCGTAGTGCAGAACCCACAACATGCTTATTCTTCAGCAGGAGTTTACAATATAACCCTGACTGCCATGGATGATAATGGTTGTGATAGTGTAGCCACACATACGATCACCGTCAATCCGCCACCATATTCTGATTTCAGCACATCTTCACCTTCCTGTGAAAATTCTGCTGTAGATTTTTATGATCTTTCCTCCGCTCCCAATGGATGGATTACGCAATGGCATTGGTATTTTGGTGATGGAAGTGATACCACTGTTTTATTCCCAGACCCACCAAATGTGACGCATACATATACCGCCTCTGGTTCATATATAGCCTCTCTGGTAATTACTTCCAATGCCGGCTGTACTGATTCAATAACCCATGAAGTAATGGTGAGCGTTTCACCACAGGCTGACTTTATGCCCGGCGGCCCGCGATGCGAAGGAAATTTAGTTCAGTTTTTTGATGAGTCCATTGGTTTTGGAACCAATATCCAGGCATGGAGCTGGGATTTTGGTGATCCTGCTTCCGGTGGGAACAACACTTCTGCCCTTCAAAATCCTTATCACCTCTTTAGCGATGCCGGTACCTATACCGTATTTCTTGAAGTAATGAATTCAAACGGCTGTTTTGATTCTATATCACACACCGTAGATATTTACCCTCCACCACCTGTATTTTTCAATGTAAGTCCAACCGGAGGGGTTTGCCAGAACGACACCGCTTTCTTCACTGTCAATCCTGACACCACAAATCTATCGGCAGTATTGAGTTACTTCTGGGACTTTGGCGATCCGGCCTCCGGTATTCAGAATACTTCGTCAATTCCGAATCCCTGGCATATATTTACAAGTTTTGGCACCTACAGTGTTACATTGACAATAACCGATACTGCAGGATGTACGAACAGCATTGTTCTTGATGCCAATGTAGTGCAAATTCCTACTCCTAACTTTACCTTCACAGCAGGATGTTTTGGCGATTCAACCTATTTTACCGATCAATCCCTTCCTGGTGTAGCAGTTATAAATCAATGGCATTGGAAATTCAATGACCCCGGACTTGCCCCGGGAGATACATCAAACTTGCAGAATGCAGGCTTTATGTTTTCTTCAATTGATGATTATTTTGTCGAATTGACTGTTAAGGATAATAATGGTTGTGATGCAAAAATTGGAAAATGGGTAGAAGTTTATGATACCCCCACTGCAAACTTCACTTTTAATCAGTTTTGCGACCCACCCGGAAACGTTCAGTTCTTTGATGAATCAACATACGGAACAAGTGGCAGTCCACTTCAAACGTGGGAATGGGAGCTTGATAATGGCTATTATTCCAATGAAATAAACCCTTCATATATTTATGGAGACCTTGACACCTGTTATATCATTAACCTAACCGTAACAGACGAGAACGGCTGCTCCAACACCTATACAGATACCATATGCCTTTTTGGAGAGTTAAGTATTGATTTTACGGCTGACCAGGTCTGTTTCAAAGAACGGACAAACTTCGCCGGTACTTTCTTACCCGCATCTGACTCCGTCGCAGCCTGGTATTGGGATTTTGGTGATGGTACGCCTGTTTTTGCTACACCCAATGATACAGTTTCACACCTTTATATGTCGCCTGGCACTTACCTGGCAACGCTCAATGCAACAGATGAAAACGGTTGTTCAGCAACTGCTTATCATACAATTGTGATTGATTCACTTCCAACACCCGACTTCTCCTCGAATATAGCATATTGCGAAACAGTGACCTCTTTTACCGATATGTCTGTCGGAAATGGAACCTTTATCCAATCATGGAATTGGGATTTCGGAGATATTAACAGTGCTTCAAATACATCAACTGTACAATTCCCAACACACTTTTACAACGGCAATGACAGTGTTTACTATGTAAAACTTTTAGTATCAAATTACCTTGGCTGCTATGATTCAATCATAAAACCGGTTTATAAAGGACCTTGTGTATCAGCATCTTTTGAAGCTATTGATCCACCATTCTGCTCAACATATCCTGTTTGTTTTGTGAATACCTCCGAATTCTTCGGACCTTCAGGAGGAATCAATCAATGGATATTTGACTTCGGTGATGGTAACACACAGGTATTTACAACTGAGCCCGATACTATTTGTCATGTATTTGATGCTGCGGGTACATATAATGTATCTTTTACATTAATTGCTGACGTAGGCGGCAGCAATTATACTGACGTCGCCACGCTTGAATTTGAAGTGAGCCCCACTCCTATGGCTGACTTTGCAACGTATTATACATGTTCAAATGAAGAAACATTGTTTGAGGATATGTCTGACGGTGACGGCGGCAATGTGATTGGTTGGGATTGGGATTTTGGCGATCTCACAAGCATTAATGATACATCAACACTTGAAAACCCTGTTTACCGATATCCTTACGCAGGAACCTTTGACGCAGTATTGATCGTAACGAGTGATAATGGTTGCATAGACACAATACAGCAAACCATAGAAGTATTCGATCCTCCTACGGCAGAATTCAGCAACACAACGGCCTGTCTGAATGAGTATACTGATTTCTATGATGAAACCATCATTTCCGGATCGGAAATATATGATTGGGAATGGAGCTTTGGAGATGATCAATCAATGGGTGATACTTCAGTACTTCGCAATCCTTCCTGGAAGTATAATAATCTGGGAACTTATGAAGTAACCATGATGATTGAAGATCTCAATCAATGTAGGGACACTATCGTAAAAACCATTGAAGTGTTTGATGTGCCATTGGCAGCTTTTGACTTTTTAAACAACTATCAAAATATTCAGGGACAAGTTTTGTTTGAAAATACGAGTGAAGGCGCTGAGTTTTATGAATGGGATTTTGATAATGGCGAAACATCCGTTGAGGAAAACCCTGTAGCCAATTTTACAATTGACGGCACATATACTATTCAACTTATCGCCTATACAGATCAGGGATGTCCGGATACAACTGAGTTTGAGTATAAAATGCTATTCAAAAGCCTGTTTATCCCAAGTGCCTTTGTTCCCCAGGGAGCACAAGAACTCAGACTTTGGAGGCCTACCGGTGTTAATTTGAAGAAGTACAGTGTGGCCATTTACAATATGTGGGGCGTACTCGTATGGAAATCAGAAAGTTTAAATTATCGTGGAACCCCAATAGGTGGATGGAATGGATACAAACTCAATGATAAAGATGATGAAATCCAGCCCGCTGGCAATTATATCTGGAAAGCCTCAGGAACATTTATAGATGGTTCTGTATGGCGCGGAATGGCTGATGAGAATGGAGATCTTCATACTTCCGGTATAATCACTGTTTTCAGGTAGTTCCTTCATGATTAGAAATATTAATTTAAACCGGCAGGTTCTCTCCTGCCGGTTTTTTTATCCATCTATATTTAGCTTTCCTTGATTTAATGTTATGGCTTACATGTTATGCATAGTCATCCTTCCATACAGGGCACCTGATGTATTGTTTATCTTGGTGAAGGACAGCTTTAAATTCTATTTTCAGCGTACAAGATGATATCATTCCTTCTCAGAGCACTCACAAGCGAGCCGAATATATGATTCAGCGTGGTTCATCCTTGGCAGTAAGTACAAACGCTCCATAAGGATATATAATAGGTCAAGACATCTATGAGATAAGAATACGCACAGGAACGGGACTGTCAGAAAAGATGCCAAGAATGTTCAACAGTTTTCATTTGGGAAGTCACAGGATAAAAAAAAGTGCAGTAGAAAAACGACTGCACTTAATATTTTCGGTGATCTTCTTTTATTAGAATGGGGAGCATTCCATAGCCGATCCGCCACCACGGGAACGGGCAGAACCAATTGTTTTAGGCTGGAATAATGAAATGTCATCAAATTCAAATATCAGGGTAAATTCATGAGTCGGGCCTGTAAACGTATATTCAGGATAAATAACAAAGTCATAGCTATACATAAGCTTCAGATTCGCAACATCTGAGAATGGAATCATTATACCAATCATTGTTGAAAGAGAGCTGTATGTATCATATTCAAATGATTCGTTTTTATACCAGAGTCCCACATATACATTTGTAAAGTAGAAATTTGAGCCAAAGGCAAATTGGCTAAGATTGGCCTGTGATTGATAAATGAAGCCGGGATTGATCTTGAAACTGGCTGAACGCCTGTAAAAACCCCTACTTTGCTCAAACTCCCATATGAGGTCTACATGAGCTACCCACCTTCTTGGCAATGGTGCACTTCCTTCATAAAAAGATTCATTTGGCCTTGTCAGATGGTGTAGTGCTCCACCTACAACTCCTGAAAGGTTATCTCCTTTAAACTGAAAGAGCATCCCTGCTGTGAAATCAGGATAGGATATTTTGTTGCTGTTAGGAGGTACGAATGAGGTTGGATAAATATTTCCATAACGAGGATCCAGTTGATCAGGAAAGATAAGGTTGTCCCAATTCATTCTCTTCTGCACCCATGCAGCCTGAATACCTAATTGCATTACCATATACTCAGCGATGGGAATCCTTACAGAAGGCATAACACCCACAATTGTTTGATTGACTAGCCCCTGGTTTGCACTGTGATTATCAACGAGCAATCCAATACCCCCGGCTCCGGGCAAATTTCGTTCTGCGATATCTGCTGAGAAACCATAGGTTTTGAAACTTGCCGGGATCTTCACCATTTGCCTGCGATATGTAAATCTTGCCTTAAGACCCTGTGTTAAACCTACATAGGCCGGATTATAATAAGTAGGGTTATTATACCACTGAGAAAAGTCAAAATCTTGTGAACTTAATCCACATGTGAGCAGGAAGTTAAGGAGAACTAAAAGTGTGAGTTTGCGCTTCATAGCAGCTTCCAGATTAGAGTTTAAATTTAGTTTTGTTTATTCGTCCTTTTGATACGTCAAAAATAAATCTTTGTTACATTATTATTAGTGAAGTATGCAAATATAGGTTTTTATTTGGGTATCGAAAATAGTAAAAATACAATCTGCATCTATTTTTATTCAAAATAAATTACACTATCAACTTCTCCTATATTTATATCTTTGCATTTTAGCTCTATTTAAAAAACTGAAATATGCAAAAAATAGTATTATCTCTCTTAGTTGGACTCTTTATTTCAACATTAGTTGCCCAGGAATCCGAAAAATCTTTCACCCTCGAAAACACAGTTAAACGTAATGCATTCAGATCAGATGGTGTTTATGGATTGAATTCCATGAACAATGGAAAACAATATAGTACGAATGCAGGTGGGAACATTGTGGTTTATTCTTATAAAAGCGGAAAGCTAAGCGATACGCTTGTTAAAGGACGGGAACTGATCACAAGTGGTGCAGAAAAGCCGATCCCGTTGAAATCTTATTCTTTTTCGGCAGATGAAAGCAAAATACTGATCCCTACCGAAACAGAAAGTATTTACAGGTGGTCGAGCAAGTCAAATTATTTCATTTGGAATATTGGAAATAAAGTACTCAGCAGCCTTTCAGAGAACGGCAAGCAACGCCTGGCTGATTTCTCTCCTGATGGCAGCAAGGTAGCTTTTGTAAGGGAAAATAATATTTTCATCAAAGACTTAGTTTCAGGTGAAGAAATGCAAATTACTTTTGATGGGAAAGACAGAAATATCATCAACGGAACCACTGATTGGGTATACGAGGAAGAATTTGGTTTTATTAAAGGCTTTTACTGGTCGCCTGATGGCAGTAAGATAGCCTATTACCGATTTGACGAAAGCGCTGTTGTTGAATACGAAATGCAAATGTGGGGAGAACTCTACCCTGTAATGCATAAATACAAATATCCCAAAGCCGGAGAAGATAATTCAATTGTCAGCATTCATTTTTATGATCTTGAAAGCGGTAAAATTGTGGATGCCGATCTGGGGGACGAAAAAGATCAGTACATTCCAAGGATAAAATGGAGTAGTCGGGATGGTTATCTGGCCATTCAACGCTTAAACAGGCTGCAAAACCATCTGGAGATTCTGCTTACAAATGCGGAAACAGGCAAAAGCAGTCTTATTTATGATGAAGAGAACAAATATTATATCGATATAACTGATCATCTCACCTTTACAGATGAGAATCATTTTCTTATAACAAGTGAAATGGATGGTTATTATCATCTATATTACTATAGCATGGATGGAACCCTGGTAAGACAATTAACCAATGGTAAATGGGATGTTACTGATATACTGGGATTTGATTCAAAAAGAAATCTTATATATTTTGAAGCGGCAAAATCATCCCCGATGAACAGGGATCTGATGAGTGTGAGCCTGGATGGCAAAATGCAAACCTTATCTCAAAGGGAAGGGACCAACAGCGCAAGTTTCAGCAACAATTATGATTATTACATTAATAATTTCTCAGATGCCAATACGCCTCCGTATATCACTTTGAACAGAAACGATGGAAAAACAGTGAGGATCCTGGAGGAAAACACAGGCCTTATTGCCAAAATTCAGGAATACGGATATCTGGACCGTGAATTCATTAAGATCCCTACAGAGGATGGCATAGAGCTAAACGCATGGATGATTCGCCCGCCGAATTTTGATCCTGAAAAGCAGTATCCTTTACTGATGTATGTTTATGGTGGCCCCGGGTCCCAAACCGTACAGAATAGTTGGGGTGGTGGGAACCTTTGGTATCAAATGCTTGCTCAAAATGGCATAGTATGCATTTCAGTGGACAATCGGGGTACCGGAGCACGTGGTGAGGAGTTTAAAAAAATGACCTATCTGCAGCTAGGAAAATATGAAACCATTGATCAGATCGCAGCAGCAAAATACCTTGCTGAAATGCCCTGGATTAATGATGAGCATATTGGTATTTTCGGATGGAGTTATGGAGGATTTATGTCGACACTTTGCATGACCAAAGGAGCTGACATATTTGACGTTGGCATTGCTGTTGCCCCGGTAACGAACTGGAAATATTATGATAATATCTACACAGAGCGATTTATGCGTACTCCTCAGGAAAACCCTGATGGATATGAAGATAATTCACCCATCAACTTCACAGATGGCCTGGAAGGGAAATACATGCTGGTGCATGGAACAGCCGATGACAATGTACATGTTCAGAATACCATTGACCTGATCACAGCACTGGTTGAATCAGATAAGCAATTTGATTTACAGATTTATCCCAACAAGAATCATGGCATCTATGGTGGCAATACCAGGTATCACCTTTATCAGCGTCTGACATCATTCCTATTAGACACGTTGAAAGAATAATCAATAAATTTTGATTTTTAAATAATAAAATCTATTTTTGCAGCCCGAAATTGAATTTTTAATTATTCATCAAACGAAAAAGAGGTATTTTATATGATCATTATTCCGGTAAAAGAAGGCGAAAACATTGACAAGGCCCTCAAGAAATTCAAACGCAAATTTGAAAAGACAGGTGTTGTAAAAGAGCTAAGGGAAAGGCAGAAATTCACCAAGCCCTCTATGAAAAACAGAGAGATGAAGCTGAAGGCCATTTACATTCAACAACTTAGAGACGCTGATCAGGGATAATATCCGAAAGAGCATTTTTAAGAAGGAAGAAATTTTGATTCAAGCATAATTTTGCTTATATTTGAGTCAGTATTTCTTCCTTTTTTTTTGATCTGATGGTGCAGGACAAATTCATTGACTATATAAGCTACGAGAAAAGATATTCTTTACATACTATTCAGGCCTATACCCGGGATCTTGGGCAATTTTCCAAATATCTTCTTGAACAATACGACATTGATGATGTTACATTAGCAGGGCATCAGCACATCCGATCGTGGCTGGTGTTTCTGATTGAATCAGGGATCACGGCAAGGTCAGTTTTGAGAAAACTAAGCACGTTGAAATCATTCTATAAATATCTTCTACGAAATGATTTTATTGATCATAACCCCACCCAGCTGGTAATCGCTCCTAAAACTCCAAGCAGGAATCCTGAATTCATTGATGAAGAAAATATGAAGGAACTTCTTATGGAAATTCGTTTTAAGGATGATTTCACGGGGATTCGCGACAGGCTTATTCTTGAAGTATTCTATGGCAGCGGGATCAGGTTATCGGAATTGATCGAATTAAAAGAACAAGACATATCATTTGACAATCGGACAATAAAAGTTCTTGGAAAGAGAAATAAAGAGCGTATCATCCCGTTTACAAAACAAATGGGAGAACAATTTCTTACTTTTCAAAAGATAAAAAAAGAGATCATCAGTGAAGCGAATGAATATTTATTCATCACAGAGAAAGGCAAGAAGCTCTACCCACGCATGGTTTATCGAATCGTAAATAAATATCTTACACAGGTTACCACCCTCAGTAAGAAAAGTCCTCATATTTTACGCCATACCTTTGCCACACATATGCTTAATCGTGGTGCGGATCTTAATGCAGTAAAAGAATTTCTTGGCCATGCAAACCTGGCAGCAACACAAGTATATACTCACAACACTGTAGACAAACTTAAAAAAATATATCAGCAAGCACATCCAAGAGCGTAGGAATTACGCTTAAATAATCATTATACAATATATAATATAGGAGGAAATCATATGAAGGTAAACATCAATTCAGTTCATTTCAAGGCAGACAAGAAACTCCTAACTTTTATTGAGGAAAAAGTTGACAAGCTTTCTGTGTTTTATGATGGCATTATTGGCAGTGAGGTTTCTCTCAAGGTAACCAACCAGACTGACAGGGAAAACAAGCTTACAGAAATACGTATAAATATCAAAGGTTATGACCTTTATGCGAAGAAAGTAAGCCAATCATTTGAGGAGTCGACTGACCATGCAGTAGACGCTCTCAGAAAGCAATTATCACGCCATAAAGAAAAATCAAAGAAAAAATAGTGATTTTTTGTCATTTTTTTTCTGAATTACTTTGTTATTAATTATATAATTTATATTTTTGCAGACCTTTTTCACGAGGGGTCTGTTTTTTGTTTATTGAAAGTAAAGAATTGCCGATGTAGCTCAGTTGGCCAGAGCAGCTGATTTGTAATCAGCTGGCCGGGGGTTCGAATCCCTCCATCGGCTCTCTAAGAATAGGTTTGGGGAGATTCCAGAGCGGTCAAATGGGGCAGACTGTAAATCTGTTGGCGCAGCCTTCGGAGGTTCGAATCCTCCTCTCCCCACAAATCTTTTTGAGTTCTTTGAAGATTGACTAGCGGAAGTAGCTCATTTGGTAGAGCGACAGCCTTCCAAGCTGTAGGTGGCCGGTTCGAGCCCGGTCTTCCGCTCTTCAGCCATTGTAGCTCAGGGGTAGAGCACTTCCTTGGTAAGGAAGAGGTCATGAGTTCAATTCTCATCAATGGCTCAAAACTTATTACTGATTCGTACTTTGAATGTACTTAATTATTTAAAATTAAATTGATATGGCTAAAGAATCATTTGATCGTTCCAAACCACATGTTAACATTGGTACCATCGGTCATGTTGACCATGGAAAGACCACACTAACTGCAGCGATTACATTGAACCTGCAGGATAAAGGTCTTGCTTCATTTAAATCTTTCGACGAGATTGATAACGCACCAGAAGAAAAAGAAAGAGGAATTACTATTAATACCGCTCACGTAGAATACATGACGGAAAATCGTCACTACGCTCACGTTGATTGTCCTGGTCACGCTGACTACGTTAAGAATATGGTAACGGGTGCCGCACAAATGGACGGAGCTATCCTCGTTGTTGCTGCAACTGACGGTCCTATGCCACAGACTCGTGAGCACATCCTGCTTGCACGTCAGGTTGGTGTACCTAAGATTGTTGTTTTCATGAACAAAGTTGACATGGTTGACGATGAAGAGCTTCTTGAACTGGTTGAAATGGAAATCAGAGAACTGTTATCATTCTACGAATTTGATGGTGACAACACTCCTGTTATTCAGGGTTCAGCTCTTGGCGCACTGAACAAAGAAGAAAAATGGGTAGCAAAGGTAATGGATCTTATGGAAGCTTGTGACACATGGATCCCACTTCCTCCCCGTGATGTTGACAAACCATTCCTGATGCCTGTTGAGGATGTATTCTCAATTACAGGACGTGGAACTGTTGCAACAGGTAGGATTGAAACTGGTATCATCAACTCTGGTGACCCGGTTGACATCGTTGGTATGGGTGCAGAAAAACTGAAATCAGTTGTTACTGGTGTTGAAATGTTTCGTAAGATCCTCGACCGTGGTGAAGCTGGTGATAACGCAGGTCTTCTTCTCCGTGGTATCGACAAGAACGAAATTACACGTGGTATGGTAATTGCCAAACCCGGATCAATCACACCTCATACAAAGATTAAAGCTGAGGTTTATATCCTGAAAAAAGAAGAAGGTGGACGTCACACTCCATTCCATAACAAATATCGTCCTCAGTTCTACTTCAGAACAACCGATGTAACTGGTGAGATCTTCCTCCCCGACGGTGTTGAAATGGTAATGCCTGGCGACAACCTCACAATTACAGTTGAGCTAATTGCAGCAGTAGCTATGGACAAAGGTCTGCGTTTTGCTATCCGTGAAGGTGGTAGAACAGTTGGTGCCGGTCAGGTTACTGAAATCATTGAGTAATAATAATATTGAAATATAACGAGCATCCCTTTATAGGGGTGCTTCGTTGTATCTCAAAATACGGGTGTAGCTCAACTGGTAGAGTAGTGGTCTCCAAAACCATTGGTTGTGGGTTCGAGTCCTACCACCCGTGCTAAACACAATAATAAAATGGCTAAGTTCAAATTACAAGCGTACATTGAAGATAGCTATGATGAATTGATTCACAAGGTATCATGGCCATCCTGGAGTGAGTTGCAGAGTAGCGCAATTGTAGTATCCATTGCTTCCCTAATAATCGCATTTGTCGTTTATCTGATGGATATATCGTTTCAGACATTACTTAAGCAGTTTTATACGCTTTTTTAGCGTTGTAATATTGCTGAAGTAAATTATAAATCATTGTCGTTTGATAATAACCAATCCCGCAAACACGAATGAGTGAGCAAGTAAAAAAATGGTATGTAGTGCGGGCGATTAGTGGCAAAGAAAACAAGGTAAAAGAATACCTTGAACATGAAATTGATCGTCTAAAATTGCAGGACTAT
Organism: uncultured Bacteroidales bacterium; assembly: GCA_964487735.1. Taxonomy (GTDB): domain Bacteria; phylum Bacteroidota; class Bacteroidia; order Bacteroidales; family B18-G4; genus B18-G4. The sequence continues at coordinate 17,292 of CAZASJ010000041.1, forward strand.
ATTACCCAGGTACTGATCCCAAAGGAGAAAGTTTACCAGGTTAGGAAAGGTAAGAAAATTAGTAAGGAAAGAAATTACTTTCCCGGCTATGTTCTTATTGAAGCTGCACTCACGGGGGAAATACCTCACATAATCAGAAGTATTCCTAATGTTTTGGGGTTTCTGGGTACCAAAGGAGAACCGGATGCAATCCGGCAGACGGAGGTTAACAGGATACTTGGTAAAGTGGATGAATTGGCAGAACAGGGAGAAGAAGTGAATGTTCCCTACATCGTTGGTGAAAGTGTTAAAGTCATCGATGGCCCGTTCAATAGCTTTAGTGGTATCATAGAGGAAATCAATGAGGAGAAGAAGAAGCTGAAGGTCATGGTTAAGATCTTTGGTCGTAAAACACCTTTGGAACTCGGATTTATGCAGGTCGAAAAAGAGTAGACCTGTTTGTTACAATTATAATCCATTAAGAATAAATTCAAAATGGCAAAAGAAGTTAGTGGACTTATCAAGTTACAAATCAGAGGGGGCGCCGCAAACCCATCTCCTCCGATTGGTCCTGCTCTTGGTGCAAAAGGCATCAATATCATGGAGTTTTGCAAGCAGTTTAATGCAAGAACCCAGGACCAGCCGGGGAAGGTATTGCCGGTGATCATTTCGGTTTATAAGGATAAATCATTTGATTTTATCATTAAAACCCCACCTGTTGCTGTTCAATTACTTGATGCTGCAAAGATCAAAAAAGGTTCTCCGGAACCAAACCGCGCTAAAGTTGCTACGGTAACCTGGGAACAGGTGCGTGCCATAGCAGAAGCGAAAATGGTTGATCTCAATGCATTTAAAGTTGAATCAGCAATGAGGATGGTCGCAGGTACTGCTCGCAGTATGGGTATTAAGATTAAAGGAGCCTCCCCTTTTGAGGAACAAAAATAAATGGCTTGTTTAAGTCAATGTCCTAAGTAAAAACTATTTAAAAGAGTTAGGCAAAAATGGCTAAACTAACAAAGAAACAGAAAGTAGCAAACGAGAAGTTTGATAAAATGACTATCTATCCTATAAACGAAGCTGTTAAGCTAGTTAAGGATACGTCTGCAGCAAACTTTGATGCTTCTGTTGATGTAAGTGTGAGACTTGGTGTTGACCCCAGGAAAGCCAACCAAATGGTTAGGGGGACAGTTGCACTGCCCCACGGAACCGGTAAAGATGTCAGGGTGCTCGTATTGTGTACCCCGGACAAGGAAGAAGAAGCGAAAGCTGCCGGAGCAGACCATGTTGGCTTGGAGGAATTTATTGAAAAGATCAAAAAAGGCTGGACAGATATTGACGTGGTAATTACCATGCCAAGTGTGATGGGTCAAGTTGGTCCTTTAGGTAGAATTCTCGGTCCAAGAGGTTTAATGCCAAATCCCAAAACTGGAACAGTGACAATGGATATAGGTAAAGCAGTTACTGAAGTTAAAGCAGGTAAGATCGATTTTAAAGTTGATAAATTCGGTATTATCCATGCAGCTGTCGGGAAAGTGTCTTTTGAAGAAGATAAAATTCTTGACAATGTTAAGGAACTGCTTCAAACAATCATTAAACTGAAACCTTCCTCATCAAAAGGTACTTATATGAGAAGTATTTTTATCTCAAGTACGATGGGGCCTGGAATTCAGGTTGAACCTAAATCCTTCACCACTATTTAATCTTTTTCTAGGAGAAGCATAAAAGCTATGAAAAAAGAAGAAAAAAACCTAGTAATAGAAGCATTGGCAGCAATACTGAAAGAAAACAGCAATTTTACGATTGCTGATACTTCAGAATTGAATGCTGAAGATACACATGAGCTTAGAGCATTATGCTTTAAGCGTGATGTGACCCTAACGGTTGTTAAAAACACATTGCTCAAACAAGCAATGGAAAAGACCGACAAAGACCTGGAAGCACTTTATGATGTACTTAAAGGGCCCACGTCTATTATGTTTGCGGAATCCGCGAATGAACCAGCCAGGGTGATCAAAGATTTCAGGAAAGCAAAAAGAACAAAACCTTCCCTGAAAGGAGCATATATAGAAGAAATGACCTATATCGGCGACGATCAACTTGACTTCCTTGTTTCACTTAAATCCAAAAATGAGCTTATTGGCGAAATTATTGGATTGCTGCAATCACCTGTCACCAATGTTATGTCAGCACTGCAGTCCGGTGGAAACATCCTTTCCGGTGTCGTAAAAACGCTCTCAGAAAGAGCTGAATAGTAGTAAATAATTGAAAATATTATATTAAAAACCATTAAAAACTGAGATAAAATGGCAGATCTTAAAAAATTTGCAGAAGAATTAGTTAATTTGACTGTAAAAGAAGTTAATGAACTGGCTGAAATCCTGAAAGAAGAGTATGGAATTGAGCCGGCTGCAGCTGCAGCTGTTGTAGCTGCTCCTAGTGCAGCCGCTGATGGCGCTGCAGGTGGAGATGAGCAAACTGCATTTGATGTAATTATCACAAGCGCAGGACAGTCAAAACTGGCTGTTGTTAAACTGGTTAAAGAATTGACCAGCCTTGGCCTGAAAGAAGCAAAAGAGCTTGTAGATGCAGCTCCTAAAGCGATCAAAGAAGGCGTAACTAAAGACGAAGCAGAAGCTTTACAGAAACAGTTGGAAGAAGCCGGAGCAGAGGTTGAAGTTAAATAAGGTTTCTTCTTTATAACGAAATTGACCTCTTCCGGAACATGTTTCCAGGAAGCAGGTCAATTTCGCATTTTTTGTTCTTTAAAATATTTTCTTGACTTCATCCCGAGCAATCGGGACTAAATCCTTATTACCTTGGCTGTAGAAAATTTCAAAAAAATCAATTTCGGAAGTTCGAGAATACGAACTGATTATCCAGACCTGCTTGAGATTCAGCTCAAGTCGTTCAGTGATTTTTTCCAATTGGATACGAATCCTGAGAACCGCGTTAACGAAGGTTTGTACAAAGTATTCAGTGAAAACTTCCCTATATCAGACGCCAGGAACAACTTTGTATTAGAGTTTCTCGACTATTTTGTCGACCCTCCCAGGTACTCCATTGATGAGTGCATTGCAAGAGGCTTGACCTATAGTGTGCCCTTAAAAGCAAAACTTAAACTCTATTGCACTGATCCTGAGCATGAAGACTTCGAAACGATCGTACAGGATGTATACCTCGGTATGATTCCATACCTAACTCCTAAAGGCACCTTTGTGATCAATGGTGCAGAAAGGGTTGTCGTTTCACAGCTTCACCGCTCACCTGGTGTATTTTTCGGAACAACGGTTCACGCCAATGGTTCCAAGCTGTTTTCTGCCAGAATCATTCCTTTTAAAGGATCCTGGATGGAATTCACAACCGATATCAATAATGTAATGTACGCTTACATCGACAGGAAAAAGAAATTACCTGTCACGACCCTTTTGCGTGCGATCGGTTATGAAAGCGATAAAGAAATTCTTGAGATCTTCGACCTTGCTGAAGAAGTTAAAGTTAGCAAGGCGGGGCTCAAACGTGTTCTCGGAAGGCGGCTTGCCGCCAGAGTACTGAGATCATGGATCGAAGACTTTGTAGATGAAGATACAGGTGAAGTGGTATCGATTGAAAGGACAGAAGTGATCATCGACCGTGAAACAGAACTCCTGGCCGAACACATCGATCTGATTGTTGACGCAGGCATCAAAACCATCCTTCTTCATAGAGAAGACATTAGTGCCGGTGATTATTCAATCATTTTTAATACCTTACAAAAAGATACAGCAAACTCAGAGAAGGAAGCTGTTGAGTTTATTTACAGGCAGTTACGTAATGCTGAACCTCCTGATGAAGAAACAGCCCGCGGTATTATCGACAAACTGTTCTTCTCTGATAAACGATATGATCTTGGAGATGTAGGAAGATACAGGATCAATAAAAAACTATCCCTCGATACGCCTGCTGAAACCAAGGTGCTTACCAAAGATGACATCATCTCCATTATTAAGCACTTGATCATGCTGGCCAATGCCAAGACCGATATTGATGATATCGACCACCTTAGTAATCGTAGGGTGAGAACAGTTGGTGAACAATTATATTCACAATTCGGTGTAGGACTTGCCCGTATGGCAAGAACCATTCGTGAGCGGATGAACGTAAGGGACAATGAAGTTTTTACCCCTACTGATCTTATCAACGCCAAAACACTGTCGTCAGTGATCAATTCTTTCTTCGGAACGAATCAGCTGTCGCAATTTATGGACCAGACGAACCCGCTTTCAGAGATCACCCACAAACGCAGGGTATCAGCCCTCGGACCAGGTGGTTTGTCAAGAGAAAGAGCAGGCTTTGAAGTCAGGGATGTCCATTATACACACTACGGAAGACTTTGTACGATCGAAACCCCTGAAGGACCAAACATTGGTTTGATCTCCTCCCTTTGTGTTTATGCAAAGATCAATAAACTCGGTTTTATTGAAACACCATACAGAAAAGTTGAAAATGGTAAGGTAAATCTCAAAGAATTACCTATTTATTTATCAGCTGAGGAAGAAGAAGACAAGATCATTGCTCAGGCAAGTACATTGCTTGAAGATGATGGATCATTTGTCAAGGATAAAGTGAAAGTTAGATACCAGGCTGATTATCCAATCATTGACAAAACTGAAGTTGACCTTATTGACAGTGCTCCTAACCAGATCGCTTCTATTGCGGCATCACTGATTCCATTCCTTGAGCATGATGATGCGAACAGGGCACTCATGGGATCTAATATGATGCGCCAGGCTGTACCGCTAATGAAACCTGAAATGCCTCTGGTAGGTACAGGGATCGAAGTAGGCGTAGCCAGGGATTCAAGAGTACTTGTCAATGCTGAAGGAGAAGGTGTTGTTGAATATGTAGATGCCGATGAAATCGTGATCCGCTATTCGAGAAAAGAAGAGGAAAAACTTGTCAGCTTTGACGATGACATTAAAAAATACAAATTAACCAAGTTCCAAAGGACCAACCAGAATACTTCTGTTAACCTGAGCCCTATCGTTAAAAAAGGAGATAAGGTAAAGAAAGGACAGGTCCTTTGCGAAGGTTATGCTACTCAAAAAGGAGAACTTGCTCTGGGTAGAAATATGATGGTTGCCTTTATGCCCTGGAAAGGGTACAACTTTGAGGATGCCATTGTAATCTCCGAGCGTGTTGTAAGAGAAGATATTTTCACCTCTATCCATATTGAAGAGTTTACGCTTGAAGTGCGTGATACTAAACGAGGTGTGGAAGAACTTACCAATGATATCCCAAATGTTAGCGCAGAAGCAACCAAAGACCTGGATGAAAATGGACTTATCAGGATCGGTGCAGAAGTGAATGAAGGCGATATCCTGATTGGAAAGATCACTCCAAAAGGTGAAAGCGATCCTACTCCTGAAGAAAAACTTCTGAGGGCAATCTTCGGTGATAAGGCCGGTGATGTAAAAAATGCATCTTTAAAAGCGCCCCCTGCTATGCAAGGTGTTGTAATCGATAACAAACTATTTTCCAGGTCAGTAAAAGATAGAAAATCGAAAGCCAAAGAAAAAGATGTAATCGATGCACTTGAAGAAGCATTCAGGAAAGAAGCTGAAGAACTCAAGTCCAAACTAGTTGATAAACTGATCGTTCTTGTGAGCGGGAAAACTTCTCAAGGGGTTACCAATAACTTTAAAGAAGTACTCATTCCCAAGAAGTCTAAATTTACACAGAAAGCGCTTGCATCAGTAGATTATATTACTGTTAATCCAAGCAAATGGACTACCGATAAAGACAAGAATGAATTGATTGCACAGGTGATCAATAATTTCAATGTTAAATACAAAGAGATCCTTGGCGAATACAATCGCAAGAAATTTGTTGCCACCGTTGGTGATGAACTTCCAAATGGTATTGTACAAATGGCCAAAGTATACGTTGTTAAAAAACGTAAACTTAAAGTTGGCGATAAGATGTCAGGTCGACACGGTAACAAAGGGATCGTTGCCAAGATCGTAAGAGAAGAAGACATGCCATTCCTTGAAGACGGAACACCTGTCGACATCGTACTTAACCCACTGGGTGTACCTTCACGTATGAATCTTGGACAGATTTACGAAACTGTTCTGGGTTGGGCAGGTGTGAAACTTGGGCGACGTTTTGTGACTCCAATCTTTGATGGTGCCAGCATCCAACAGATTACGGATCTTGTTGAAGAAGCCGGTCTTCCTGAAAATGGAAGAGTATACCTCTATGATGGTGAATCCGGAGAAAGATTCGACCAGCCAACAACAGTTGGATATATCTACATGCTGAAACTTCACCATATGGTGGATGATAAGATGCATGCCAGATCTATCGGACCATACTCACTTATTACGCAACAGCCTCTCGGTGGTAAAGCACAGTTTGGTGGACAACGTTTTGGTGAGATGGAGGTTTGGGCACTTGAAGCATTTGGCGCAGCCAACGTACTTCAGGAGATCCTGACTGTTAAATCAGATGACGTACAGGGAAGGGCTAAAGCATATGAAGCCATCGTAAAAGGTGAAAATATGCCGATCCCGGGAATCCCCGAATCATTTAACGTGCTTATACACGAGCTCAGAGGCCTTGGACTGAATGTAACCTTTGAATAGGTAAATCCTGAGGCATTGATTTAGTTTTAATTGTAATAATAATACATATAAATATATGGCATTCAGAAAAGACAGCAAAATTTCAAGTGATTTCAATAAGATCTTAGTTAGTCTTGCTTCACCTGAATCCATCCTCGAGAGATCGTATGGCGAGGTACTCAAACCTGAAACGATCAATTACAGAACTTACAAACCCGAAAGGGATGGATTGTTTTGTGAGAGGATATTCGGCCCGGTTAAAGACTGGGAATGTCACTGTGGAAAATACAAACGTATCCGTTATAAAGGGATTATTTGTGACCGTTGCGGTGTTGAAGTAACCGAGAAAAAAGTAAGAAGGGAGCGTACCGGACATATTCAGCTCGTTGTCCCCGTTGCCCATATTTGGTTCTTTAAATCACTGCCAAATAAAATTGGAGCGCTTCTTGGCCTTCAGACCAAAAAGCTTGATACAATTATTTATTATGAACGATACGTTGTTATCCAGCCCGGAGCTAAGGAAGTAGATGGCATAAAGAGTATGGATTTCCTGACGGAAGAGGAATATTTTGACATCATCGAAAGCCTTCCCCCTGAAAATCAATACCTTGACGACAGCGACCCGAACAAATTCATTGCCAAGATGGGTGCTGAAGCGATTCATGACCTTCTGGCAAGGCTCGATCTTGACGAGATGTCATACGACCTGAGGCATAAAGCGAATACAGAGACCTCACAACAAAGGAAGGCTGATGCGCTGAAACGTCTGCAGGTATTTGAAGCCTTCAGGGACTCCAGGGAAAGGATAGAAAACAGACCGGAATGGATGATCGTTAAAGTTGTTCCCGTCATTCCTCCTGAACTTCGTCCGCTTGTACCACTGGATGGCGGCCGTTTTGCCACCTCCGATCTGAATGACCTTTACAGAAGGGTTATCATCAGGAATAACAGGCTTAAACGATTGATCGAGATCAAAGCTCCTGATGTGATCATGCGTAATGAAAAACGTATGCTCCAGGAAGCTGTTGATTCACTCTTTGATAATTCAAGGAAAGCCAATGCTGTAAAAACCGACTCTAACAGGGCTCTGAAATCACTCTCCGACAGTCTGAAGGGAAAACAAGGACGTTTCCGTCAGAACCTGCTTGGTAAACGTGTGGATTATTCAGGCCGTTCGGTTATCGTTGTAGGTCCGGAACTTGGCCTGAACGAATGCGGGATTCCAAAAGCAATGGCTGCTGAACTTTTCAAACCATTTATCATCAGGAAACTTCTTGAACGTGGTATTGTTAAGACCGTTAAATCAGCCAAGAAGATTGTCGACAGAAAAGATCCCGTCGTTTGGGATATCCTCGAAAACATTATGAAAGGGCATCCGGTTATGCTAAACCGTGCTCCTACCCTTCACAGGCTTGGGATTCAAACATTCCAGCCTAAACTTATTGAAGGAAAAGCCATTCAACTTCACCCACTCGTTTGTACTGCGTTCAACGCCGACTTTGACGGTGACCAGATGGCTGTTCACGTACCCCTTGGAAATGCAGCAATCCTTGAGGCTCAAATCCTCATGCTTGCTTCACATAATATTCTGAATCCAGCCAATGGTGCTCCTATCACCGTACCTTCACAGGATATGGTTTTAGGACTCTACTACCTGACAAAGGCAAGGAGAAGCACCAAAGAGCAAGTTGTTAAAGGTGAAGGATTCAGATTCTATTCACCTGAAGAGGTAATCATTGCTTATAATGAGAAAGTAGTTGATCTTCATGCAATTATCAATGTAAACATTGATAATTTTCAGGAAGGTGAAAAGATAAATGAAACCATTGAAACCACTGTTGGAAGAGTGTTGTTCAACCAGGTAGTACCCACGGGATATCCGTACATCAATCAGGTGCTGACCAAAAAGGCATTGAGAGATATCATTGGTGACGTACTGATCGTTACAGGTACTTCTGCCACGGCAAAATTCCTTGATGATATCAAAAATACCGGTTTCCGCATGGCGTTTAAAGGAGGGCTTTCCTTCAACCTTGGAGATGTATTGATCCCAGAGGCGAAGAAAGACCTTATTGCTGAGGCCAACGCTGAAGTTGATGAAGTGGTGAACAACTACAATATGGGTTTCATCACAAACAATGAACGTTATAACCAGATCATCGACATCTGGACACACACCAACAGTAAACTTACCCACATTCTGATGGAAATCCTCGCTAATGATAACCAGGGCTTCAACTCTGTTTATATGATGCTGGATTCCGGTGCGAGGGGATCAAAAGAACAGATTCGTCAGCTTTCAGGAATGAGGGGACTGATGGCGAAGCCACAAAAATCAGGCGCCAAAGGTGGAGAAATCATCGAAAACCCGATTCTATCAAACTTTAAAGAAGGGCTGTCCGTACTTGAGTACTTTATCTCAACTCACGGTGCTCGTAAAGGTTTGGCGGATACAGCGCTGAAAACCGCTGATGCCGGTTACCTTACCCGTCGTTTGGTTGATGTTGCACAGGATGTGATCATCTCAGAAACTGACTGTGGAACCTTAAGGGGCCTTACAACATCAGCACTCAAGAAGAACGAAGAGGTTGTTGAAAGCCTTTATGACCGTATCCTTGGCCGTGTTACACTT
>CAZASJ010000042.1:0-26313 GCA_964487735.1 uncultured Bacteroidales bacterium
GCAGTTGAAACCAGAATAAGGTTCCTGAGAAAACTCTCTTCAAGTGGTGACCTGGGATCTGCTTCTACCCATGGTTTGATCAGACTGAGTGCCGGAGATGCATTGGATATTCGCTTCAACTCTACTACAGATGGAGAATACCTGAACCTTTTTACAATGAACTTCATTGTAAATAAAGTCGGAGACTAGGAATACCAGATATTCGGAACAATAGAGTCAGAAATGACAATAATAATATTGCAAGTTTATTTGGCCTTCTTTTCTGATAAAAGCATTCTTTTTTGAAAATTGAATTCTTTTATTATTTCAAGACTTTTTTCCAGAGGAAACTACCCAGGTCACGGCCAGCATTCGCATATGCCTCACTGATACGGTATTCTGCATCGAAATCGGGACCAAAAATACCATAGCCCGGAACCTTATCCATCGTAATCATACCGACTACTTCTGAAGGATCATCAGTTTTTACAAACAGGATTACCGCATTGATGGAAGAATTCTTACTCGAAATGCCAATGTTATAGCCGGGTTCCATAAATGTGGTCTTAAAGATCATGGTATACTCTGCCCCAGGATTTTCTGAAATGCTAATATCTGCATCTTTCCCGAGCATCATAAGATTGAAATTCTGCTCGAACTTAGGCTGATATGTGTTTCCTTTTGCTGAATTCCATTCTTCTTCCCAGGTATCTCCTTTTCCGGCTTCATCATCATTGTATTCTTTCTTTTTCTTATCGATGTAAGCCTGCTCTGTTTTAAATTTACCTACAGAATTTTCGCTATAATCAAATTCTACGTTTAGTACTGATATTCCCTTCAGGAATGAAAGATCGCCAGACTTTATTGAAATTTTTTGTGCTCCTGCAGAAATAAATAAGAAGCATACAAAGGCGAGGCTGAGGATGATTTTTGTTTTTTTCATGATATTCAATTGCTTAGGTTAATTTTTTTTGGGGGATGAATAATTCTCTTGTTTGTTATTACGAAAGTAATACTTATTCATGTCTACATCCAAGAGATGATGAGTAATTTATAATAAATCTACCTAATTTCAGCAAGGCTATTTTCATACCTTTACGTCTGGCTGTTTTTTAAAATTCCGACAGCTTTGTCCAGATGAAACATGAAGAATAAACCTTCATTTCTGCATAGTATCGTGCTGCTGATCCACCCTGAAAAGGTGAGGCTGTCATCAATTGCTTTCAAACGTACATTCGGACTGGGAGGTATGGCAATGTTGCTGTTTGGCCTACAGGCTATTAGCGGGATACTGCTGAGGTTTGTATATGAGCCCACACCTGCAGGGGCTTATGATTCTATTTTATTTATTAATGCTGAGGTTTTTTTTGGCAGTTTTATCAGAAATATACATCATTGGAGCGGAATGCTGATTGTTATTATTGTATTCCTGCACCTGCTCCGTGTATTTTATACGCAGGCATATTACCCCCCACGTCGATTTAACTGGATCGTAGGGCTTTTTCTTCTCCTGATCACAATATTGCTGAATTTTACGGGATATTTGCTGCCATGGGACCAATTGTCCTTCTGGGCTGTAACTGTGAGCACCAATATGCTGGAATACATTCCCTTAATTGGAGATTGGCTGAAAGAAGCAATCAGGGGCGGTGATGAAGTAGGTGGCCCTACATTGCTCATATTCTATAACTTGCATACAGGTGTATTGCCATTGATCGTCCTGATACTTCTTGTCTTCCATTTCTGGAAAGTCAGAAAAGCAGGAGGCGTGATCGTTCCCCAGGAGAAAGATGGTGATGGGAATACTTTCGTTTCTACTATTCCAAAGCTTTTAGAGCGCGAAGTAGGAGTGGGCCTGGCATTGCTTGGCTTTGTTCTTTTGTTGAGTGTGTTTGTGAATGCCCCTTTACTGGAAAGGGCCGATCCTTCATTCAGTCCCAACCCTGTAAAGGCACCATGGTATTTTTCAGGTATACAGGAATTGCTGCTTCATTTTCATCCAAGCATTGCTGTTTTTGTGATTCCCTTTCTGGCCATGGTCTGGCTGATCAGCTTTCCATACATGAAAAGCGGCAGCAGGGAAGCCGGAAAATGGTTTTATACGCAAAATGGATTACGGATTTTTTACATAGCATCCCTTTGTTCCTTTTTGCTGACCATTGCAGGAATACTTTTTGGAGAATTCCTTGTTGACTTTCAGGCATGGCTTCCGGGAATACCCGAGATCATTTCCAATGGATTGATTCCCCTGTTCATATGGAGTGTTTTCCTTCTTGGTTTAAGCTATCTGGTCAAGGTCAGGTTTAAGGCAGGGCGTACGGAAATGCAATTATGGATATTTACCTACCTGGTGGTAGCCTATCTTGTTTTGATGCTGACAGGTGTATTATTTCGTGGACAGGCAATGGCATTGACCTGGCCATTCTAATATTGAATTGATGACAGATAATAAAAAAAACAATAAAGGAATATCCCGTAGAGGATTTATAAGGGCCTTGTGGATTGCCCTCATATCCATTTCTTTATTGGAAGTTGTTGCTGTTGTCATTGCGTTCCTTACTTCTGGAGGAAGAAAATCATATTCACATAATAAAGCAAAGCTGAAAGTTCTTGGGTCCCTGGAGGATATCCCGTTTGGATCCGTCACTGCATTCAGAAGTGATAAATTATATTTAGTAAGAATGGACGATGGTGGATTCCTTGCCTTGTCTTTACAATGCACACATTTAGGATGTGCAATTACATGGAACAAAGATAGTGGACAGTTTGATTGCCCTTGTCATGCTTCTTCTTTTAGCATGGATGGAGAAGTGCTCAGCCCTCCTGCCCCCAGAGCACTTGATATATATCCATTACGCATTGAAGGAGGAATGATCAAAGCGGATTTGAGTAAAACCATAAAAAGGAATTCATTTAACAGCTCACAGTTAACCTACGCATGACAGGAACAGAACATACAGGAATAAATAATTGGAACAGGCTGGGAATATTTTCAGCGGTGCTGATTGTTTTGTCCTTTCCTTTGTACCTCTTGCTTAATTACAGCACACTTAAAAACGGGCCTGAGTCACTCTATGGAGAGCCTCAGTACACCGGGGGAGAATCCTGTACTGAATGCCATCAGAAAGAGCACGATCTATGGAAAGGTTCCGACCACGATCTTGCCATGGCTCATGCAACAGATGAGACTGTTCTGGGCGATTTTAACAATGCTGTATTCGAATTCAAAGGGGAGGAGCATCGCTTTTATAAAAGGGAAGATAGATTCTTTGTATGGACTTCCGGGCCTGATGGCCGGATGGGAGAATTTGAGATCAAGTATACTTTCGGTTACAGGCCCCTGCAACAATACCTGATCCCATTTGAGGGTGGACGCCTGCAATGCCTTCCCATTACATGGAATACCGATAAGGGAGAGTGGTATCATTTGGTGGATACGGTCTATAGTAATATGGATATCGATCATACCAATTGGCTCTACTGGACCAATCAGGCACAAAACTGGAATGGCATGTGTGCCGATTGCCATTCAACGAATCTTCAAAAGGGATATGATATTGAGACTGACACCTTTAATACAAGCTGGCTGGATATTAATGTCCATTGCGAGGCTTGTCATGGGGCAGGTTCTGAACATATAAAATGGGCCAAACTGCCGGAAATGGCACGCCTGGCTGACGATAGTTACGGACTACTGGTCCAGACCCGTGACCTGGATAACAGGACATATGTCGACCGTTGTGCCCGATGCCATGCCAGGAGAACAGTTTTTAGTGACTTCCCGGGTTATTTTTCGGATCTCCTTGATTATATGGCTCCAACTTTGCTGATTGAGCCATACTACTACCCCGATGGACAAATCCTTGAAGAAGATTATGTGTATGCGTCGTTTACGCATAGTAAAATGTACATGACGGATGTAAAGTGCAATGATTGCCATGATGTGCATAGCCTTAAACTGAAAAAGGAGGTTTTAGCGAACAATGACCTTTGTTTGCAATGTCACCGAACGGATATCTACGATACTTTTGATCATCACTTTCATAAAAAAGCAGGGGAGAGTGGAAATGAATTAAGGGCCGGGGATAAAACATATGAAGTTGGAAGTGGAGCACTGTGTATAAACTGTCATATGCCCGGCAGGTATTATATGGGAGTTGATTATCGCCGGGATCATAGTTTCAGGATCCCGAGGCCTGATCTGAGCCTTAGTACAGGCAGTCCGAATGCTTGCAATGATTGTCATTCGGAAAATTCGGCAAAATGGTCAGCCTCATATATTAATAAGTGGTATGGATTGAGCAGGCGGCCACATTTTGGGTCTGTTATGGCAGCTGCCAGAGAGGGAGATGAAGGCGCCATCGAAGGATTGGTAAAAATAGCTCTGGATGAATTATATCCTGTGATTGTGAGGGCAACGGCATTGCATGAACTTGAACTACTATCTGATAGCCTCGGAAGGCAAACTGTGATCCATTCATTATCCGACCCCGAGTCGATGATCAGGTATCAGGCATTGCAGACTTATGCCCCTGCCTCTCTGGAGGAAATGCTGAGCCTGGTATCGCCCTTGTTAAATGATCCTGTTAAAGCCGTAAGGATGCAAGCTGCGTTCAGGATGAGCAGTATTCCTGTTGCCGGCATGGATTCATCTCTTTTAAGAGAGTTCTATGAATCACTGGATGAATATATGGAAGCGATGGCCTATACAGCTGAGTTTGCTGCCAGCAGGCATAATATGGGCTCCATATACCAGAACCTGGGGATGTTTGAAAAGGCAGAAAGTAACTTTCTGGCAGCCATAAGCATTGATGATGAATTTTACCCTTCCCTGGCAAACCTGGCTATTACATATAATCAGCTTGGTAAAAATGATGAGGCTGAAGCCTTGCTGAGGCGGATGATCCTTGAATTTCCTGAATATCGGGATGCTTATTATTCGCTTGGTCTCCTGCTCGCAGAAAAAGGTGACTATGAAGCTGCCCTTGAATATCTGCAAAGGGCTTCTGTGGAGGTGCCGGATTATTCAAGGATATGGTATAACCTGGCCTTGCTTTACCAATATTTCGGACGTATGGATGAGTTCCGGAATGCAATGAACAAGGCCCTCAAACTCGAACCTCAGAATATGGATTACCTCTACGCCCTGGCTGATTATCATTATCGCGTACAGGATTTTGCAGAGGTGAAAAAGATTGCCGAAGAAATCATCCGGTATCACCCCCAAAGTCCTCTCGGGCCACAATTGCTGGAGCTTGCAGGCAATAAGTAGTACACCTGCGAAATTGCCTGGGGCACTATTTTCCGCTACCCGCTCCCCCTTTTCCAGTTCTTTTATATTTAATTAACAACAATTTACAATTAATTTACAGAACTTTGCCGCTCCTTAATGGCAAAGAAGAAGATATATATATTATTGAGTTCATTGGCTTTGTTGGTTACCGGCTATTTCGTAGTTGCTGCTGCATACCCCAAAGAACTCAGTCGTTTTCCGATATTCGTACTGATCCTTTTACTTGATCTTTATTTATGGTTTTCACTCTTGAAAAAGGTGAAATCCTGGAAGAAAGCGGTCAGGTACATATTTACAGGCATTTATTGGGTACCATTCATATTGGTGGTCACCATGGGCATTGCTTCCATGTTTATGAATATATATTTATGGAAACCCTACATAGCAACATACATGGGTGGGCTTGTATTTATATTGTATTCAGCAAAACTATTTACCATCTTTTTTTTCTTAATGGCCGATCTGATCAATATTGGCGGCCATGCAATTCGATTCGCATGGCATAAGACAAAGAAAAGAGCCTGCCCGGAAAAGAAAACCAATATTTCAAGAGCCCGCTTTCTTAAGAACCTTGGGTTATTGGGTGGTGGAATGGTAATGAGCGGATTGGTCATTGGGGCTGTTCGCTGGGCTTATGATTTCAAAGTGAGAAGGGAGTACCTCCGTTATCCAATGTTGCCCCGTGAACTGGAAGGTGTTAAGATCATTCAGATCTCTGACCTTCACCTTGGGAGTTGGGCAAATAAAAGAGCTTTACAGGATGCCATTGATGTGATCAATGAAGAGGAAGCTGATTTTATTTTATTTACCGGCGATCTAGTGAATTTCATTACAAAAGAAGCATACAGATATAAAGGTATACTCAGGCAATTGAAAGCCAGATTTGGTGTATTTGCGGTATTGGGAAACCACGATTATGGTGATTATGTAAAATGGGCCACTTTGTCCGAGAAAGAACAGAATTTACGTGACCTGGAGGTATTTTATAAAGAAATTGGCTGGCATTTGCTTCGAAATGAGAATAAGATGGCTAAAGTCAATAATATTCCTGTAGCAATTATTGGTGTAGAGAACTGGAGTAGTTATGATCGTTTCCCCAGGTTTGGAGATGTGAATAAGGCACTGAAAGGGTCGGATGCAGCATTGTTCAGAATATTATTATCTCATGATCCAACACATTGGGACAAGGTGATAAGCCAGAAGCACCCGAATATCAATATTACACTTTCAGGACATACCCACGGTTTCCAGTTTGGGGTGGAATTGAAGAATTTCCGATGGAGCCCGGCTCAATATATGTACAAGCGTTGGGCCGGTTTATATGAAAACCCGGCAACAGATAATCCACAATATTTATACGTGAATCGCGGTCTTGGTATGATCGGATATCCGGGCCGGCTAGGCATCCTGCCCGAGATCACAGTGATGGAACTTAGCAGATAGAATTTGACAGCCAGCCGGCTTGTCATTCATTATACAACCTATTTATCGATATTTTAAGTTTACGGAGTCATTTTATATATAAATGTCCATGTGAATAAATTATTTTAAAATTTGCTTGGATTATGAGCATATGTGCAATATCTTTGCAAAAACAGAAAAATATGCCAAGATCTGAAAAAAATAGAATTGTTCATACTCCGCCTCTTTTTTCAGAATTTAAGCCCATTGGGGTTCGCGTTGAAAAACTGAATCAGATCCCATTGAGCCTGGATGAATTTGAAGCATTCAGATTGGCTGATTATAAAGGAATGTCGCATGCTGAAGGGGCTGATGAAATGGGTATCTCAAGATCGACTTTTAGTCGATTAATTGAAAAATCAAGAAAAAAAATAGCCGATTTTATTGTGGAAGGCAGGCTGTTGCTTATTGAAGGAGGCAATGTTCATTTTAGGAATAATATTATACAATGCAGTAATTGTGGACATATGTTTAAAATACCCATTTTAGATGAGGTTACTGAATGTCCTTCTTGTAATTCAACACAGCTGTTGAATCTGGCTGGTGGCTATGGACATGGAAAATGTTGCAGATACTAATTGTTAAATTAAAAATAGGAGGTTGTTATGCCTGGTTTTGATAAAAGTGGGCCCCTGGGAAAAGGGGCAATGAGTGGAAGAAAAAATGGAATTTGTATGGGAAACGATGTAGATGATCTACAAAGAGGTCCTGGTTTTGGAGGTGGGTATTTTGGTAGGCGCGGGGGTAATCGTGAAGGAGGTGCTGGATTGGGAATGAGACGTCGGTATTATCAGCAGAATATTATTGATGAAAATACGGTGAATAAAGAAATGAAGGATGAGATGTCCTCATTACGAGAAAAGATATCACGTCTCGAAGCCCTGATAAAGAAAAATAATAATTCTGAGTAAATATTGTTTTAAGAGTGCCCTGATGTTATTAGTGATTGTTTTAGCTTATTGTTTTATTTTTTGAATAAAGGGCACTCTTTTTTTTATTTCTATTATTCTTTGCTATTGCTATCCTAAATAGAATGTATATTTTAAACTGACAAAAATGAATAAAAAGATTGCTGTTCCTACTCAAGATAAACTGTTAACGGCTCATTTTGGTCATTGCGACCAGTTTGCAATCGTTTATATAAATGATAGTAAGATTGTCAAATCAGAATATATCAGGCCTCCTGTACATCAACCTGGTGTATATCCAAAGTTTTTATCTGACCTGGGTGTGGATGTAATTATTGCCGGGGGCATGGGACAGCAAGCGCAATCACTTTTTGCTCAGCAGTCTATTCAGGTTATCGTGGGTGTTGGTGTTGATACACCTGAGAAACTCGCACAGGATTATATCTTAAACCAGCTAAGCTCTGGAGAAAACCAATGTGATCATTAATAGATTGTTTTACATCATTCGTTAATTTCATGAAAATAGCCATTGCGAGCGGGAAAGGTGGGGTAGGGAAAACGAGCCTTGCAACAAATCTGTGCGCACTTATGGCTGAATATCAGGATATTGTACTGGTAGATATGGATGTAGAAGAACCGGATGCAGCTTTATTCTTACCAATTGACAATGCCAAATCTGAAGTTTGTTATAAACTAATTCCTGATTGGGACAGAAAGAAATGCAGCTTATGCGGAAAATGCCAGGAAGTATGCAATTTCAATGCTATTATTCTGTTGATGGATGAGATCATAATATTTCCTGAATTATGCCATAGCTGTCATGCATGTGCAGAGCTATGCCCTGATGGTGCATTAAGCATGAAAGGACAACCCATGGGGACTACCCGATCGGGCAGTATAGGGAAGATGACCGTTATCGAAAACCGCCTTGATATTGGTCAGGAGCAAGCTGTTCCGATGATCGTCCAATCGCTTGCGTATCTTGAAAAGCACCACCGCCATTCTGACATAATCCTTGATTCCCCACCAGGGACTTCCTGTCCTGTAATTGAAATTGCCCAAAATGTTGATTTACTCATTTTAGTGGCAGAACCTACACCATTTGGATTGAATGATTTACGTCTTTCTGTCGAAACAATGAAGTTGATCGGATGCAACTATGTTGTGGTGATCAATAGAAGTGGAATAGGAAATTCGGATGTAGAAGATTATTGCATAGAAAACAGCATCCCGGTTATAGCAAAAATTCCAAATTTCAGGCAGGCAGCAAAGTTATATTCATCGGGCAAACTCATGTATGATAGTATTCCTGAGGTTCGGGAACAATTGGAAAAGGTAAGAGAATACATACTTTCACAAAAATAGCTTCCTCGAATGAAAGAAATAGTGGTAATATCGGGTAAAGGAGGAACAGGAAAAACTTCAATTGCTGCTTCATTTGCTATGCTTGCAATAGACAAGGTTGTATTGGCCGATTGTGATGTAGATGCTGCGAATATGCATTTGCTGACGGGTGCCGATTTCTCTGAAAAGCATGAATTTATTAGTGGAGAGGTGGCATATATTCATCAGGATACATGTATTGAATGTGGGATCTGTGAACAAAAATGCCGTTTCTCAGCCATTACACATTCAAACTCAGGATATACAGTAAACCCCTTGAAATGCGAAGGCTGTGGACTGTGTGCTCATATATGTCCTGTACAATGCATTCAAAATATTAAGTCAAAATCCGGAGATCGTTATTTTTCAAATATAAGAAATGGTGGGTTGATGGTTCATGCCCGTCTGGCTATTGGAGCCTCAAATTCCGGGAAACTAGTGGCAAGTGTTAAAGAAGAGGCACAAAAACAAGCAGTAAAAAGCGGAAGGTCAATAATATTGATTGACGGTTCTCCCGGTATTGGTTGCCCGGTGATCTCTTCTTTGTCAGGCGCTGCATTGGCCGTTATCGTCACCGAAGCCAGTTTGTCAGGATTCCATGATATGAAAAGGATTTCTCAATTAGCAGAAAACTTTAAAATTCCCATGGCTTGCATAATCAATAAGTCTGATTTAAATGAGGATGTGCACAAAGAAATACGGCTCTTTTTGAAAGAGAAGAAGATACGTTACCTGGCCAGCATTCCCTATGATTCCGTTTTTATTGAAGCGATTACAAAGGGAAAAACTGTTGTTGAAATTGACAGTGGGCAAGTAGGGCATCTTATCCGTGAAAGTTGGAATAAAATAATGCAAATATTATAATTTAAGAACTATGAGAATAGGATTTACAGCAAATGGAAAAGAATGGGATTCGAAAATTGATCCACGTTTTGGCAGGGCATCATACCTTCTTGTCTATGATGATGAAACAGATGTTCTTCATCACTATGAAAATGGAAAAATGAAAGAGCAGG
The DNA here is from genome assembly GCA_964487735.1 of uncultured Bacteroidales bacterium. Lineage (GTDB taxonomy): Bacteria > Bacteroidota > Bacteroidia > Bacteroidales > B18-G4 > B18-G4. The sequence goes on from CAZASJ010000042.1 coordinate 10,041, forward strand.
CACATGGTGCCGGAACAGGTGCTGCTAAAGCGCTTTTTGATTTGAAAGCAGATGTGTTGATTACTGGAAACGGACCTGGGGGTAATGCATCAACGATATTAAATAAAGCCGGTATATCCATCTATTCAGGAGCCGGAGAGCTCACAATAGAAGAAGCTTATAAACAATTTAAAAATAATAAGTTAAACAAATTTAATTAAGTATTATGACTACTACAGACATTTTAGTTATTGGCAGCAGTGCAGGCGGATTGGTTGCAGCTACCACAGGTAAAAAAGTGAACCCTAAAAAGAAAGTTACGGTTGTAACGATGTTTCCAAAAACCTTGATCCCATGTGGGATCCCATATATTTTCGGATCAGTGGGGAGCTCAGAAAATGATATCCTTCCTGTTGAGAAAATGTTTGAAATGATTGGTGTGGAGGCAATCTATGATGAAGTTGTTTCTATCAGCCGGGAGGATAAACAGGTTTTGTTGAAGTCAGGAGAATTGCTTGCCTACGATAAACTTGTTATTGCCACCGGCTCAAAGCCATATAGTCCGGATTGGCTAGAGGGCGCTATGCTTGAAAATGTATTTACTGTACCAAAGTGTAAAGCTTATTTGGATGAAATGCAGGAGAAATTGTCGTGCTGCAATAAAATTATTACAGTTGGAGCTGGCTTTATCGGAGTGGAAATATCCGATGAACTGCATAAAAGCGGCAAAAGTGTAACGCTTATCGAGAAATTGCCAAATATCCTTGGACTGGCTTTTGATAGCGATATATCATCCCGTGCCAGTGAAGTATTAACCGACAGAGGCGTTGAAGTCATCACCGGGATAGGAGTAAGCAAGATTATTGGAAAAGAGAAAGTTGAAGGAGTGGAGTTGGAAGACGGACAAATCCTGAATGCTGATGCAGTGATCCTTTCCATGGGATATAAACCCAATACGGAGATTGCTGAAAAGTCTGGGTTGGAAATTTCTAAATTAGGCTTTATTAAGGTTGATGAATACATGAGGACAGAGGATCCGGATGTGTTTGCTGTGGGAGATTGTGCTGAAAAGAAAGACTTCTTTACCAGGAAGGCAAGCGCCGTAATGTTGGCCTCAACTGCCTGTGCTGAAGCCCGAATTGCCGGCATGAACCTGTACAAGCTTTCAGCCTTAAAAACATTTGGTGGTACATTGTCAATTTTTTCTACAGCATTGGGTGATCATGCATTTGGTGTTGCCGGCCTCACCGAAAATGTTGCTATGAAGGAGGGCTTTGATTTTATTACAGGTGTTTTTGAAGGCATTGACAGGCATCCTGGTGGATTTGCGGATACACATAAACAATATGTTAAGCTTGTTGTTGGCAGAGATTCAGGACTTATACTCGGAGGAGAAGTTGCCGGGGGGCTATCAATAGGTGAGTTAACGAATATGATTGGTTTGATAATTGAGAATAAGATGACTGTAAATTCACTCTTAACAGCTCAAATAGGGACACATCCATTGCTCACGGCATCACCTGCTGGCTATCCTCTTATTAAAGCGGCCGAATCAGCATCACAAAAACTTATGCACAATTATGATGCTTAATATTTTGTAGCTTTGAATAAAGAAAATTCATAATTTGACTATCCCCGTGGCAAGTTAAGCGGGATTTTTCCAAATTATTTTTCCCTTCTGTCAGTCATTTGACTAACATCTCCCCTGAAAATTCAGGGGAGAATAAAAGGAAAGCTCGTGGTATGCCACGAGGAATTATTTGATTGAAACCATGGTTAAATATTTCTTGGTATGGAAAAGATAAAGATTGGAATAATTATCTGCGATCGTTATAAATCATGTGCCGGAGGGAAATGCTTCAGGGCAATTAAAAACCGTGAAGGAGCTTTTAGTATCTACAGTAAGGATACTGATGTAGAACTTGTAGGGTATACCTCATGCGGTGGATGTCCGGGAGGAAACATTGAATATGTTCCGGAAGAAATGAAAAAAAATGGGGCTCAGGTCATCCATCTGGCCACAGGATTTCTGGTTGGCTATCCTCCATGCCCCTATATCGGACATTTTAAAAGTTTCCTGGAAGAGAAATATGGTATGAAGGTGGTGGTTGGAACACATCCCATCCCAGAGAAATATCGAATAACCCACGATGGCCTGAAAACCTGGGCAAAACCGGAATGGGCTGAATTGCTTGAAAAATCAATGGCAGATGAAAGCACAAGACTGGCATATGATTAATTAACCAGACGATTTATTTGTTTGGCATTATCAGTCTTGTTCTCTGAAAAGATCAAATATATTGTTCAGTTTATTTGCCTGACCCAGAAAGAATAGGATATCGTTTTCACGCAGAACATAATTTTTTGCGGGCTTCGAGATTATTTCCTTGCCACTGCTAATTGCCAGCAAAGTGAGCCCGTCTAAATTATTGATCTCAATTTCAGCAATACTTTTTCCAATGGCAACAGACTTGTGGCAAACATGAATACTCTGGATATCAACTTTAGGCGCAAAAACCGACAAGGCTGATTGCTGGTATTCGCTGTTTCTTGAGAGGGAGCGAAACAATTTATAGCCATCTGACCTTACTTCTGCCACAAGTTTTTCTATCTCTTCATGAGGAATGAGGTATTTGTTCATTACCCTGGTGAAGATTTCTACAGAGGTTTCAAATTCTTCAGGGATTACCTCATCTGCTCCAATATCAAAGAGTTCTTTCATATCACGCACGAATCGTGTACGGATAATGATGTGGATATGAGGGTTGAGTTTTCTTGCAGCCCGTATGATCCGTTTATTGTCGCCGGCCATTGGTAGCGTACTGACCAGGATCATTGCTTCTTCTGCATTTGCATGTGTTAAGATTTCTTCTTCTCCGGCATCGCCGTAATGTATGATCTCTCCGTTGTTCCTTTCAGACCTGACAGTATCAGGATTAATATCGATAATGGAGTAAGGGATCCCTGCATAACGGGCTGCACGGCTCACATTTCTGCCATTAATGCCGTAACCTATAATGATGAGATGGCCTTTGATCTTTGCAATGGTACTTTCGGGCCTTGGGATCAAGCCATATTTTAGAAAATCCGGCAGGGGCCACTTTGAAGTTTGGTTTGCCAGGCGTGTTGCCAGCCAAATAGCCAGGGGTGTGGCTGCCATACTCATTACCGAAACACTGAGGAACAATTGATAATTTGCATCAGAAATGATTCCTTCGGCTACGCCAATACGTGACAAAATAAAAGAGAATTCTCCAACCTGGCTTAAAGTGAAGCCTACAATGATGCTTGTTCGTAAGGGATAGCCGAGAATAAATGAAGCAAATCCTGCAATGATCAATTTAATGCTGAGTACAACAGTGGTGAAGATCAATACTTCAACAGGATTGTTGGTAATAAATTGAAGGTCGAGCAGCATCCCAACTGAGATGAAAAAAAAGCTTGCAAAAACATCTAAAAACGGGGTTACGTTTCCCAATGCCTGCTGGCTATATTCTGATTCTGAGATCAATAAACCCGCAATAAATGCACCCAGGGCAAGTGACAAACCAAGGCTATAAGTAAGAAAGGCAGCAGCAAAAGCAATCACGATGATGCTCAAAAGAAAAAGTTCCCTGCTTTGCGTACGGGCAACACGATGCAAAGTAAATGGTATGATGTATTTTGTACCCAATACGATAACCAGTGCAATCCCGGCAAACTTCAGAATGATCTCCCAATAGGAGGTCCCTATGCCACCTGTATTTCCTGCAAGCAGGGGAGTGAGAAGCATCATAGGAACAATAATAATATCCTGGTAAATAAGAAATCCAAGCGTAATCCTTCCATGCGGGGCATCAATCTCTCCTTTGTCCTGTATCAGCTTTAGCACGATGGCTGTACTGCTTAAGGCTACCAGAAAACCAATAAAAACGGATTCATTGATCTCATTCCCGATCTGGTAAGCAACAAGTGTAATGGCTGCAATGGTTACCAATACCTGGAAAGATCCTCCTATCAAGAGGATCCTTCCAATCTTGAGGAGGCTTTTTAGCGAAAATTCGATACCAATGGTGAATAAAAGCAAAATAACCCCGACTTCAGCAATGACTTCTACATCATGGATATTGCTGATCAGGTTCAAGCCATGAGGTCCGGTGATCACTCCGGTTAAAAGAAAGCCAATGACCGAAGGAATTCGGAAACGGTGAAACACATAGAGCACTACCACAGCCAGTGCCAGTATTAAAACCATGTCTTTTAACAATTGGAATTCCATAGTGTAAATTGTATTGAGACTAAAGCAATCTGAATAAGCCTGACGGATTTTTTGCCGGGGGCTTAGTTATAATGACACTTTATGTCCATTTATGTTCATATTTAGTATGCTTAGTTTAAGATATAAATCCAGATAATAAAAATACGAATTTCTTTGAATGACTTAAAAGCCACTGCTCATTCCTTTGCAATATTTCCTATTTTTACATTTATGGATATTGTACCTCCAATCAAGCTTTCCGAAAGCCTTTGCCTATCGCGGATGATTCACGGGCACTGGCGCCTTGCAGAATGGGGATTCTCTACATCAGAACTGCATTCTTTTATCTGCCAACTTATTGAATGGGGGATCACATCATTTGATCATGCTGATATTTATGGCAATCATACTTGTGAAAGAATGTTCGGGGATGCCCTGATAATTGAAAAGGGAATACGCGATAAGATACAGATCATCACTAAATGCGGTATCAAGTTAAGCAATGGGAAATTCCCTGAAAGGAAAATTAAGATATATGATTACAGCTATGAACATATTGTAGCCTCTGCAGAGCAATCACTCAGAAATTTTCATACCGATCATCTGGATTTGCTGCTTTTTCACCGGCCGGCGCCATTTTTCGATCCTGATGAGGTGGCCAGGGCAATGGATCATCTTAAAAGAGAAGGAAAAGTCCTTCATTTCGGGGTATCCAATTTCAATCCCCTGCAATTTGAGATGCTCCAAAAACATACTGAAATAGGATTGCTCACCAATCAGGTAGAAATATCCCCATACTGCCTGGAACATTTTGAGAATGGAAATATGGATTTCTTTATCAGGGAAGGGATTAAACCGATGGCTTGGTCGCCCCTCGCCGGAGGAAGGATATTTAAGGTTGCTGATGATAAAGGAAAAAGGCTCTCGGATGTTTTCAAGGCAATTGCAGCGGAGCTGAATGTATATGAAATTAATAAGGTGATCTATGCCTGGTTACTGAAACATCCTGCCAATATTATTCCCATTATTGGTTCAGGCCGTATTGAACGAATAAAACTGGCAGTTGAATCCCTTGACATCGATATGAGTCTTGAGCAATGGTACAGGATTTATATTGCATCACGAGGGGAGGAGTTGGCCTGATGAGTACTTGGAGTACTTAGGAGCCAGCCATATTTACTACCTGGTCCAGTTCAAACCAGGGCTTGACTATATTAATTTTGTCTTCAGTCTCATCTTTATGCCTGAATTCATTGATGTGAACATCATAAACATAATCCTTCGCCCATTCTTCATGATTTTCCCTGATCTGTCTTAATGCATCTACAATAATATCCAGTTCCTGGTCAGTCATCGTAGGATGAAGGGAGATCCTTATCCAGCCCGGTTTCTCCGATAGGTCGCCGTGGTTTATCAGGTCAGTGATATGTTTTGAGGTTTCATGACTTACATTCAGCAGGAAATGTCCATAGGTACCGGCACAGGCACAGCCTCCGCGCACCTGAATGCCCCATCTGTCGTTAAGAAACTTAACAACCAGGTTGAAATGGATATTGGTGAGATAAAAAGAGATGATGCCCAATCGTTCTTTAACATTATCGGCAAGAATATGCAAACCTGGGATCTCGCTTAGCTTCTCAAATGCTTTATCAACGAGTTCCTGCTCACGTTTACGCATATTTTCAGTTCCGATCTGTTCCTTTAGCTTAATGGAAAGCGCCGTCCTGATGGCCTGCAGAAATCCGGGAGTACCACCGTCTTCACGTGCCTCAATATCGTCAATGTATTTGTATTCCCCCCATGGATTGGTCCAGTCGACCGTTCCGCCACCGGGTTGATCCGGAGTATGGTTTTTATACAGGCTTTTGCAGAAAATGAGCACACCTGAACTCCCCGGTCCGCCGAGGAATTTATGTGGAGAAAACATGATGGCATCCAGCTTTTCTTCATGATCCTCCGGATGCATATTGATATCCACGTAAGGAGCGGATGCGGCATAATCGATGAAGCAAAATCCCTTATATTGATGCATGATCTTGGCCATGGCATGGATTGGGGTTTCTATTCCGGTAACATTGGAGCAAGCAGTAAATGCACCTATCTTGGTAATCCTGTTTTTATATTTTTCAAGCTGGGCCCTCAATTCATCAAGATCAACGAGAAGATCCTTATCAGGCTGAAGCTGAACCACGTCCGCCATGGTCTCAAACCATGATGTATGATTGGAGTGGTGCTCCATATGTGTAACAAATACGACAGGCCTGTCTTTTTCCTGCAAACAATCGGAACCAGTGAGCCTACCGCATTGCTTCAGGCCAAGGATCCGCTGGAATTTTACCACAGCTGAGGTCATCCCAAAACCGGTTGTAATGATCACATCATCATCGGTTGAATTTACATGCTGTTTAATCACCTTCTGGGCATAATGGTATGCCTTGGTCATCATGGTTCCCGTTTCGCTGGTTTCCGTATGTGTATTTCCAACCCATGGACCAAAAGTATTCCTGATACGGTCCTCAATAGGGCCATAAAGCCTTCCACTGGCAATCCAGTCGGCGTATACCATTCGCTGCATCCCGTAAGGTGTTTTAAACTCCAGGCCATTGCCAATGGTATTATTCCTGTATTTGTCGAAGTAGTTTTCCATAGTCTTGCTTTTGATCTTTAATCATCCAAAACAATGATTTTTGCAGTAGCTGTCGGATATCCGTCGCTGAAGGCTGTACACAGGTACAAACCTGGTGACAAAGATATTGTATTTACCTGATTTATCTGTCCTTTATCAAGCATGAGGTCGTGTATAATTGTAGCTGAAGAGTTGCTAATCCTTATCCGGCTTACAGAGGTATTTTTAGTCATGATATTTACGCTGCCGTGTGATGGATTCGGGTAAATATTCAGGATATCGTTTTCTTCATTTGAATTTATTCTGATTCCTGTCGGATCACCAATTGATATGGAAGTATCGGCCTGATCAACCTGTGCCCACCCCAGATAATACATCCTGTAGCTAAGCATGTACAAGCCGTTGGGTAAGGTTCCTAAGTTGACTGTATCTGTCCTTTCACAATCTCCGCTTTCAAAACCTGTATTATAAAAAGCATCAAAAGAATAGGCTCCGCATGCAAAGTAGGTTACAAGTGAATCCAAACTGCAATCCAGAAAAGGGAATGAGGTGCTTACGATCATCAGTATCTCATCACTATTTGTCGGGTTTTCGGGAAAGAGCTCCACGGAAATGATTTCCTGTCCTTGCAATGAGTTATTTAGATTACTAAATATGAATAGCAGCGGAAGCAGAAGGAGGAGTATAGGTCGTTTCATTCTTAATCGGATTTAGAAATTCGGATCAATGCAACTTCAATATCACCGCCTTCAGGATAAACACTCAACCAGTTGTTGTCTTCACTAAACCATTTGTATAGGGCACCAATGCGAATGATATAATCCTTAACGTTATCACCTTTTGGAACCTGCAATACAACACCGCCATTTTTTGAGTCATCCTTTCCGAAATTAACCAGCATCTTGAAGTCGTGGTCGCTCACATTTTTAGCCTTAATCAGGATGTAGTTAGCTTTCCTTACACTTACAGGTAGTTCGGCGAAGGAGAATTTACGGTCGGTATTATTTGGAATTATCTGCGCGAGCTTATTCACATCCGTAATTGCATTATCATTAATGATCTTCGTGATACGGGAGATCATCTTTGTCGGGTATTCTTCATCCGGAAGCACGCCGGCTGCCAGGCGATAGTTCTCAATAGCTCCGTCGTATATCTTATTGTTGAAGTAGTTATCGGCATCAGCAATGTATTTGCGGTACTCAACTTTGAGTGATTCAAGTTCAGCCATATAGATCACAGTTACCTCGTCGAGCCTGTCCCTGGCATATTGTTCATCGGATTTGATGTCAACAGCGGTCTGGTAGGCAGATTTGGCATTGCGATAATTACCCATATCGTAGTAGCTGTCGGCCTGCGCAATGGCTGCATCATATGCCTTTTGTCTTTCTTCTTGCATTTGAGCAAGATTGCTGTTGATCTCAGCTATCTTATCTTTGGGATATGATTCGTTTGGTTTTATTTCTGAAGCATTCTTAAACTCCTGAAGCGCTTCCATATAAGCACCTCTGTTCAGGAAGTCCTCAGCCTCGCTGATGGAAAGTGCATAGCTGTCATCAATGGCTTTTTGTTTTGCAATTTCAGTCAGAATGGCATCGATATCGTTGATCTTTTGTTGAGGATATGATTCATTTGCCTTTACTGCCAGGGCATCTCCATAGGCTGCTTTAGCAGCATCGTATTTTTTGAGATTCAGCAGGGAGTCGGCCGATCCGATTGCTTTGTTGTATGCATTTTCAATGGCAAGCATCCTTGCTTGTTCATCGAGCAAACCTTCAATTTCGTTTAATTGATCAGTTGGATATTGTTCTTCTGCTTTGATCGTTAATGCTGATAAATAAGCATCTTTGGCTGAAGAATAATTTCCGGCAGCAAATGCTGCATCGGCTGCCGCGATGGCATTGTTATAATCATCTTCAATTTGTTGAAGTCTTTCCTGCTCGCCAATTATTTTGTTCAATTCTGCCACTTTCAAACCTGCATATTCATCAGATGGTCGTAAGCTGAGTGCTTCGTTATATGCTTTGAGGGCTTCGGTGTACTGGGTATTGTCAAAAAATCCGTTTGCAGTGGCAATGGCAGCAATGTATGCATCCTCTATTTGCTGTAAACGTAATTGCTCTGCAAGAATGCCATCGATCTCTGATATCTTGTCTTTAGGGTATTGTTCATTTGCCTTAAAGCTGAGTGCTTTTTCAAAAGCTGCCCTGGAATCGGCATATTCTTTATTGTCAAAGGAATTATTCCCGAGGGCAATGGAATTGGCGTAGCCTTCATCAATAATTCTTTGTTGTTCAAGGTTGGCAAGGATATGATCTATTTCAGCAATACGTTCTGCCGGATATACTTCATCCGCCTTCAGTGAAAGAGCCCGTTGATAGGCTTCTTTTGCTTCAGAATATTGGAGTTCTTTAAAGTAGTTATCGGCGGTGCCGATGGCGATCTGGTATTGCTCACCCAGTTCAGCAAGCCTGGCCATTTCGGCTAGTATTCCGTTGATCTCACTTATCTTATCCTTTGGATATGCTTCATTTGCTTTGATATCTGCTGCCTCGAGGTAAGAGGCCTTAGCTTCTTCATAGCTTGCTGTGCCGAACAAAACATCCGCTTTTGTTATGGCGGCAGCATAGGCATCATCAATGGATTGCTGAGCTGCAATAGCTGCCAGTATGGATTCAATTTCTGTTAACTTCTGTTTAGGATAGGCTTCATTCGGTTTGAGCCCGGATGCGCGTGAATATTCTTCTGTTGCTTCCGCATATTGACGATTGTTAAACATCTGATCTCCTGCAGAAATAGCTTGATCGTAGCTTTGATCGATCCCCTGAAGCCTGGCCTGTTCAGCAAAGATGGCATCGATCTCAAGCATCTTTTCTTTCGGATATGCTTCTTCAGGTTTGAGGCCTGCTGCCTTTTCAAATTCTGTTTTGGCATCGGTATACGATTCTTTTTCAAAAAGCCTGTTTGCTGCCGCGATGCTGGTGTTGTATTCTTCGTCAAGAAGCCTCATTCTCTCTATTTCAGCCAGTATCCCATCAATTTCTGCGATCTTCTGTGACGGGTAGGCTTCATCAGGCATGAGGTCCAATGCTTCAGCATACTTGTTTTTAGCGTTATCGTAGTTCTTTGCTGCAAAGAAAGCATCTGCATCTGCAATGGCCTGGGTAAATTCTGCTGACATTTGTTGTAGCCTTGCAGCTTCAGCGGCAAAGATGGCATCGATCTCGCTGATCTTTTCTACAGGGTAGGTCTCATCAGGTTTCAGGGCCGTGGCCTTCTGATACTCTGTTTTTGCATTTTGATAGTCTTTTTGCTTCATGGCAAGATCAGCAGCTGTAACGGCCGCTGAATAATTATCGTCAATGCCCTGTTGCAAGGCTATTTCTGCCAGAATGCCATCAATGTGCTGAATCTTATCCTTAGGATACTGTTCATTTGCTTTGAGTAACAATGCCTGTTCAAAGGATGCTTTTGCTTCAGTATATTTCTCCTTTTCCAACCATTGCTCTGCTTCTGCGATGGCAGCATTATAATTCTCATCGATACCCTGAAGCCTGGCCTGTTCAGCCATGAGTCCATTGATCTCTTCAATTTTTTGCTTTGGATATGCCTCTTCCGAAAAAATACCGGATGCTTTTCGATATTCAGTCAAGGCTGCGGGATAATCTTTAGCAGCAAACAATTCATCTCCGGTTTTCAGCGCAAGCCTATAGGTTTCTTGTTCTGCTTGCAGTTGTGCCAGAATGGTATTAATCTCTGCGATTTTGTCTTTCGGGTATTGTTCAGAGGCAATGAGGTCATTTGCTTCGACATAATCGAATTTGGCATCTTCCCATTCTCTCTTTGCAAAATGGGCATCAGCCCTGGCAATGGCAGCAAGATAGGCATCTCTGGTGTCTTTTTCCATTCCAAGGATTTCATCTATCATCCTTATCTGATCGGCAGGGTAGGACCTGTCTGTCAGGATATCCTGTGCTCGCAGGTATTGAATCCGGGCTTCTGAATAATCACCTGCATTAAATAGTTTATCTGCCCCTTTTACGATACTTTCATATTGTTTCAGTGTGCTCTGGATCTCAGCCAGTATAAGGTCGATCTCATCTATGCGCACTCCGGGGTATGTTTCAAAAGTATTAATGTCGGAAGCCTTTAAATACTCTGTCCTTGCAGCAACATAATCTTTCTCAGCAAACAGCTTGTCTGCCAGCGTGATGGCGTTTGCGTATGCTTCCTCCTTGGCTTTTTGAAGTGCCATGATCTCTGATATGCTTCCGAGCCGTTTGCGGGCATAGTCACCATCAGGCCAATAGCGTAGCGCATCTGAATATGCCAGCATGGCAGCGTTATAATCTTCTGCATTGTATAGTACATCTGCCTTGGCAATGGCTTCATCATATGCAGCTTTATTCTTTTCGGTTTTTTCAGAAAGTGCGATATTGATCTTAATGATGATATCCTTTGGATAAGGTTCATTTGGAAGCACTTCCAGAGCTTGTTCATACTTTATTTTTGCTTCGGCAAATTGCTGTGTGATGTAAAGGTTATCCGCCTCGGTGACAAATTTATTATAAGACTCATATTGCCTTAAAAAGTCATTGAGCTCACGAATTTTAACCTGAGGAAATGCTTCTTCAGGTTTCAGTTCCTGGGCTCTTTGATATGCCTGAAGTTCTTTTTCATAGTCTTTTCTGGCATGGAACATTTCAGCTTCGCTGATGGCTTTTTGATAACCTGATTGCTGTGCAGCGATCTCAGCAAGCTTATCGTCCAAGGCTTTCAGTTTGGTTTTAGCCTCTTGACGATCAGGATATATTTGAAGTGCCTCTTCATATTTCTTCCTGGCATCGAGAAGTGATTCTGAAGAAAAAAGACCATCTGCTTCAGCAATTAATTGAATGTATTTTGCCTGGTTTTGAGACTCATCGGCCTGAAGTTTTCTGATTGCATTTATTTGTTCTCGGGGATAGGCCTGTGCAGGCATCATTTTTTGTGCTTCTTCATAAGCAAGGATCGCATTGTCGTATGACTTTTCAGCATACAGATTGTCGGCGAAGGCCAGCTTTTCGTTGTATACGGCCATTTCCTGCATTTGCACCCTGAGAAGGCCAATGGATTCCTTCATTCGGTCCTTTGGATATTGTTCGGCAGGTTTTAATTGGCTTGCAATCTGGTAAGATGCTTTTGCATTCAGGTAATCGCCTTGTTTAAAGTATTTGTCGGCTGATTCAATAGCAGCAGTATACTTTTCATCTGCACTCTGGGAATGGGCTGGCAAGGCAAGTGTTATTATTAGAAATAACAGCAGCAATCGTATAATGGTAGTGATTCTTTTATTCATTTCAATTATAGACCATTTTTCCATCTTCGGCCTAACTTTTATAAACGTATGATAATAATTAATATTGCAGTTTAATGCTAACCATCATTGATGAGTCCATCTCTGATAAGCAATTGCCGATCGGCCATTGCTGCCAGTTCTTTATTATGAGTAACAATAATGAAGGTTTGATCCAGCTCTTCCCTCAATTTAAGGAAAAGCTTATGCAATTCGAGAGAACTGCCGGAGTCAAGATTTCCGGATGGTTCATCAGCCATTACAACAGCGGGTTTGTTGATCAGCGCTCTGGCAACAGCTACTCTTTGCTGCTCACCACCTGATAATGCTGAGGGTTTATGATGCATGCGATCTGTAAGGTTCAAAAAATCAAGAAGTTCCTTTGCTTTTTCAATGGCTGTTTTCCGGCTGTTACCTGCAATGAATGCCGGAATACATACATTTTCAAGGGCTGTAAATTCAGGGAGGAGATGATGGAATTGAAAAACAAACCCAATTTCCTTATTGCGGAATGCCGAAAGCTTTTTCTCGCCCATGGCAGAAATATCCTCCCCATGGATGATCACCTTCCCCTGCTCAGCCCTGTCAAGTGTACCAAGAATATGCAAAAGTGTTGATTTCCCGGCACCGGATGCCCCAACAATGGATGCGATCTGTCCTTTTTTTATTTCCAGGGAGATTCCCTTGAGGACTTCCAGCTTCCCGAAGGATTTATGTATATTCTCAGCACTTATCATCCTTAAAATTATTGAGCTGCAAAGATAATGTTTTTTAGGATTGTATGCAGGGAGGAAGAATACAGCGGTTCATGGGTTATAATTGATTGCCATATTGTCGAAAAATGAATGAAGAAGCCTCTGAATAAGCAAAAAACATTATTTTTGTCCCTCAATTAAATAGCTTCTTATGAATTTACATGAATACCAGGGAAAATCAATCCTGAAAAAATATGGTGTAGCAGTGCCGCTTGGATATGTTGCCGAAACTCCTGAGCAGGCTGTAGAAGCCGCAAATAAGATATTTGAAGAAACAGGCATGGATACTTTTGCTGTAAAGGCCCAGATTCATGCCGGTGGTCGTGGTAAAGGCGGGGGTGTTAAAATTGCTAAATCAATAGCTGAAGTTAAAGAATTTGCCGGGCAAATTCTTGGTATGCAACTGATTACACCTCAAACTAGTGCTGATGGGAAAAAGGTCAGAAAGATATTGATCGAACAAAATATTTTTTACCCCGGCGTTTCCAAAACGGAAGAATTCTATATGAGTATTCTTCTCAACAGGGATAAGGGCCGCAATATGATCATGTATTCACCGCGTGGCGGAATGAATATTGAGCAGGTGGCAGAAGAAACTCCTGAGGAGATATTTACAGAAGTGATTGATCCGTCAGTTGGCTTGCAAGGATTTCAATGCCGTAAGGTGGCTTTTAACCTAGGCCTTTCCGGCGATGCCTTCAAGAACATGGTAAAATTTGTAAATGCATTATATAACGCATATGCCGGATGTGATGCTTCCCTTTTCGAGATCAACCCGGTTATGAAAACATCCGATAACATGATATTTGCTGCCGATTCCAAAGTGGTAGTGGATAACAATGCCTTGTATCGTCATCCTGATATCGCTGAGATGCGCGATATGCATGAAGAAGATCCAATTGAAGTTGAGGCAAGTAAATTCGATCTCAGTTATGTAAAACTTGATGGCAATGTAGGCTGTATGGTTAATGGTGCAGGATTGGCGATGGCTACTATGGACATTATAAAATTATCGGGTGCGAATCCGGCTAATTTCCTTGATGTCGGTGGCACCGCAAGTGCCAAGAGGGTAGAGGAAGCTTTCCGAATTATTCTGAAAGATCCAAATGTTGAGGCTATTCTTGTAAACATCTTTGGCGGTATTGTTCGCTGCGACAGGGTAGCCCAGGGTGTGGTTGATGCCTATAATAATATTGGTGAGATCAATGTTCCCATCATCGTACGTTTACAGGGAACCAATGCCATAGAAGGGAAAGCCCTGATCGATAATTCCGGATTGAAAGTGCATTCCGCTATACGGCTGGAAGATGCAGCACAACTGGTAACAGAAGTACTAAAATAGAAGAGAGATATAGGATTTTAAGGCTGCAGCATTCCACTGCGGCCTTTTTTATTGTTTGATTACGTCTTCGTAGATATTTATGATCTCGTCTCTGTATTTGGGGTCGGCTTCGATAAAACCCCATCCTTGCTGAACTGTAAATAATCCGTCGTAGGCCGAATCGTGATATGTTCGCAATATGTGCGGGATATCTCTTTCAACAAGGATCGACTCTATTAATCTTGCAATAATTTCGTTGTCAAGGTCAATTATTCTTTCAAGATCTTCCATTGCTTTGGGTTTTGGATTTTGAGATTTATTTAGATTATGAGGTCTTAATCTGGTATTTCAGTATTATTTAGAAAGGTACATTATCGTCATCCATATCCATATCATTCATTCTTGAAGGCATGGTAAATGAATCACCACTAAGGTTCACGTTATCAAATCCAAGGGTATCAAGGTCGGCATACTTGGCAAAGTCCTTAATAAACCTAAGTTGAATGTCGCCAAGCCCACCATTCCTGTGCTTAGCAATACTAATGGTGGCCATCCCTGAAGTCGGGTTTCCGTCTTTATCCTGATCCAATCCGTAGTATTCAGGCCTGTATATGAATATGACGATATCGGCATCCTGCTCTATGGCTCCTGATTCACGAAGGTCGGAAAGGATCGGTTTTTTGTCACCCGCACGTGTTTCGACAGCACGGCTAAGCTGCGACAAAGCCATGATAGGTACGTCAAGTTCTTTTGCAAGAGCTTTAAGAGAGCGGGAAATCTGGCTGATCTCCTGTTCACGGTTTCCTTTATTATCCTGTGGCCCGGACATAAGCTGCAAATAATCAATAAAGATCATTTGGATATCATTCTGTGCTTTCAGTCTACGGCATTTTGCTCTTAATTCAAAAATGGTCAGGGCAGGAGTGTCGTCAATAAATATTTTGGCATCTTCCAGGTGCCTGATTTTGGTATTTAGCTGCTGCCATTCAAAATCCTGAAGATCTCCCTTGCGTAATTTGTCGGAGTTTAGCTGAGTCTCGGCAGAAATGAGCCTTGTAACCAGCTGTACCGATGACATCTCGAGCGAAAAAATAGCAACGGATTTGGCATGGTCAACAGCCATGTTTCGTGCAATTGTAAGTGCAAAGGCAGTTTTACCCATCCCCGGGCGGGAAGCAAGGATAAGCAAATCGGATTTTTGAAAACCATTGGTAATACGGTCAAGCTCGGTAAAGCCTGAAGGAACACCACGCATTTTTGTTTCTGAATCTTTGGCTGCTTCAATATCCCTGATGGCTTCCTGCATCAACTGATGCATCTCACCCTGTTGACGACGAATATTTCGTTCACTTACGGCAAACAGGTTTTGCTCAGCACGATCAAGCAGATCAAAAACATCAGTAGTGTCTTCATAGGCATCTTTTATGATCTCACTGGATACCCGGATAAGTTCACGCTGGATAAATTTCTGGAGAATGATCCTTGAGTGATATTCAACATTTGCTGAAGATGCTACCCTGTTGGTGAGTTGTGAGATGTAATAGGCTCCACCTACAATATCCAATTCTGCGGTGCTTTTCAGCTGGTTCACAACCGTAAGAATATCAACAGGCTCTGATTTATTGAATAGTTGTACTATGGCGCTGAATATAGCATTGTGTGCTTCCTTGTAAAATACTTCAGGTTTTAAAATGTCGATCACAGCTGTAAGTGCATCCTTTTCAAGCATGATAGCACCAAGGACAGCCTCTTCCAGATCAATGGCCTGGGGCGGGATCCTTCCATGATCATAAGCTGAACCGGTCTCCTGAACCTTCCGTACCCGCTTTCTGGTATTGTCCTGCATATTGCCGGCTTTGTTTTCCATGCATCAAAGTTACAAATAAAGAAAGCCGAATTCATTTTTGCAACAGGATTAGTTTTCCCATACAAATTGTTGATAATATGTTAATATCTTCTATCCGGCCGGATACTGGTTTCTGGATGCTGGATGCTAGATACTGGATGCTAGATACTGGATGCT
>CAZASJ010000043.1:0-11359 GCA_964487735.1 uncultured Bacteroidales bacterium
GGTCATCGCCGCCAATTCATTGGCTTCCATGATTCTCCTGAATTCTTCAGGGCCTACATAGGGGATGAGGTTGGAACCGATCTCCATATAGGTGATCCGTTGCCAGTATTCCTCATACTTTTTATCCTTAAAATCAACACTGACATCGCTGGCATTTATGAGCCTGACAGCTTCCTGGTTTTCATCGCCATAAGCTTTAGGAACAACAAACACTACCTCCACACCATGCTTCATCAGGCCTTTGGTCATCCCAAAGCAGGCAGTACCCAGGCCTCCTGTGATGTGTGGAGGAAATTCCCAACCGAACATTAAAACTTTCATCATCCGATCAATATATTTTTGGGTTTCATTATAGTGTCTTCTCGTATTTTTTCAAGAGGGCATTGGTCCTCAGAAGTTCTGACACACTCCATGCCTGTGAAATCGTCCCTCCAGCTTGATGTGGCGGATCACCGTCATACACTTCCGAAATGGTACCAATGCCAGCTTCAGTCATCGTTGCTTCAAAGCCTTTATAGATGCCATTGATAAAGTTGACACCTTCCTTTCCATGGATCAGGAGATATGCTTCCGCAAAATGGCCAAAAAGCCACGGCCAGACGGTTCCCTGGTGGTAAGCACGATCGCGTTCAGACTGGTTCCCGAAATAACGTCCTTTATAATCAACATCCCTTGGCGAGAGGGTACGCAGGCCACGAGGAGTCAATAACTCCTTTTTAACGATGCTGACGACACCCATGCATACTTCTTCATCAATTGCCCTGTAAGGCAATGAAGCGGCAATTACCTGATTTGGCCTTACCGACCAATCAGCACCATCTTCACCAACGAAATCAGCAAGATATCCTTTCGATTTATCCCAAAAGGTGTCTTTGAATGATCCGGGAATCATCTGAGCAATGCCTGTCCATTCTTTAATGAACTTTTTGTCGCCGGCGATCTTTGCAAGTTCCAGGCTGAACATGATTGCATTGTACCAAAGCGCATTGATCTCTACCGGCATTCCGATGCGGGCTGTCACAGCCTTGCCATCCACCATTGCATCCATCCAGGTGAGGGCATGGCCATGGGCACCGGCCCATATCAAACCATTGTCCTGCATATGAATGTTAAAATCTGTCCCTTTCTTATAGCCGTTGAGAATCATTCTCATCTTACGACCATATGTTTTCCAGACTTCTGCCTTTTCGCCGGTATGTTCGGCATATTGCTGCAAGGACCAGAAAAACCATAGTGGTGCATCCACAGAGTTATATGCAGAATCACTCCCTTCACCAATATTTGGGAACAATGGCCCTTTAAGGTCGGCAATCATGGAGTCGATCACAGCCTTACAGGTCTTTGGGTCGTCATTCACAAGCGTCAGTCCGGGCAAGGCAATAAAGGTATCCCTCCCCCATCTTCCAAACCATGGAAATCCGGCAACCACCCAGGTTTTAGCATCTCTCTTGATGATAAACTGCTGAGCTGAATTCAGCAGGCAATTTTCAAAATTATTGCGTGGCGTGCGCTTTTTAACTTCTGCCGTAAAGCTTCGCTTCATGGAAGTGGGATTCACCTCTGAAGTACCGGCACAAAATACAATACTCTCACCCTTCTTTATCTCTACCTCAAAAAAGCCGGGGACCATCAGATCTTCCTGGTAATCATATCCTCGATCCATTTCTTCCTGGTATTCGATATTGTAATACCATTCGGGGATATGCGTATACTCTACTTTTTTGGAAAACTGCATATACAAAGGGGTATACCCATTGTAAAGGCGCATCCTGATACCGTTGGGCACCTTCTTATGCTTATCGTTGATATCAAAATTAGCTTTGGAAAGCTTATGTATATTCCTGAAAGCCAAAAATGGTTTAAAGCGGAGTTTTGTGGGTGAATGAGCTTCTACAAGAGTATAGCGGATCATCATCCTGTCATGTGTTTCTGCAAAGATCATTTCTTTTCTGAGCAGAACCCCGCCTACCCGATAAAGGGCATTGGGTATGGGTTCAGTATTAAAATCCCTGATGTATTTATGACCACCAGGATTGTATACCCCTCCCGGATATTTGTGGATTCCAAGGTTAAAGCTGGCATCATGCTGGATCACGATCTCATCGAGATTAGAGAGCAAAACATGGTTCTCATTATCGATGCCAGGTTGAGGGGCAATCAACAGGCCATGATACTTTCTGCTGTTGCAACCTATGATCGTACGACTGGAGTAAGCACCCGCTCTGTTTGAACGAATCAATTCCCGTTTCAGGGAATACTCCAGATTTATCAATTTATTTTTATCAAATTCGATGTAACTCATTTCTTAAATAATTGCCTGATTTCTACGTGATAAACAGACTGCAAAATTAGGCTTTTTTTATCTGGTATAAATTAATATTAAAGATTATTAACATAAAATTAATAAATTGGTTGACCTATCTGCGATATTCGCATAAATATAACCATTAAAGAACAACTTATGAGTAAAATAATCCTCTCCGCAGTGCTTACTTTGTATATTTTATCAATGCAATTTACAAGTTTTGCACAAGAAAAGAAAGTCCTGAGCCACAATAATTATGACCAATGGAATGATTTAGTCAAGGGACAGGTAAGTCCAAGCGGTAATTTCGTCATGTATGGAATCTACCCCCAGGATGGCGACGGAACGCTTTGGTTATACAATACAGAAACTAAAAATTACCATCATTTTATTCGTGGTCTCAATGCAGCATTCTCTCCCGGAGAAGACTTCATTGCATTCAATATCAAAGCACAAAGAGATAGCATTTATCAGGCACAACTTGATGGAAAAAAGAAAGATGATCTTCCAAAAGACTCACTTGGAATATACTTTATTGCATCCGACAGCCTGATGAAATTCGCCGAACTTAAATCATATAAGATCCCGAAAGAAGGGAAATCATGGCTGGCATGGCTGCATGAAAAGGAAGCCTTCGTTGAAGACACAAATACTGCAGACACATCTGCCAAGGCAAAAGAAGAAAAAGCCAAAAAGGCAAAGAAGGAGAAAAAACAAGAAGGGAAAAGCCTGGACATCCTTCATCCTGCTTCAGGAGAACAGCTAACATTTGATCATGTAAGTGAATATGTTTTTTCTAAAAATGGTAATATACTGGCATTTATCACCAGCCGGAAAGACAGCATTGATTCTGTATTTGTTCACTATGTGCTTTATCCCGGGCTGCAATCGCAACTGATATTTGCCGGTCCTGGTTATGCAAAAACCCTTTGCGCCGATGAACATGGACAACAACTGGCCTGGCTGTTTTCTGCAGATACAGGGAAAGTGAAGATCTATGAGCTGCACCTTTGGGACCTGAACAAAAATAAGGAGATCACGGCAGTAGATAGTAGTAATGCAGGAATGCCTGCCGGCTGTTGTGTTTCTGAAAATGCTAAAGTATATTTCTCAGAAAATGGGAAACGCCTTTTCTTTGGGACTGCTGCAATTCCGACAGAGGAACCCAAAGACAGCATCACGGATGATGAGAAAGTGAGTGTTGATATCTGGAACTGGAAGGATGATCGATTGCAACCCCAGCAAATAAAACAACTGGATGCAGATAAAAAAAGGGCAGCAGATGCAGTTTACCATATCCCTCTTAACAGAATGGTGCAACTTGCCGATGACGACATCATGCGCATCAGCATGGATAAAAATAAGAATGGACCCTATGCACTCGGATTCTCGCGCAAGCCCTATTATCGAAATGCTTCCTGGGATGCCGACGGATATCAGGATGTTTACCTCATCAATCTTGACAATGGCGAAAAGCAATTGGTCCTTGAAAAATTACAGTCTTCCGCATACCTTTCACCATTGGGCAGACACATCGCCTATTATGAAGAAAAAGACAGCAGTTGGAATGCATATAACATTAAAACCGCTGCATTTTCAAAACTAACCGATGGGCTTCCGGTTTGCTTCAGTTATGAAGAATTTGATATGCCGACAACACCAGGTCCATATGGCCTGATGGGATGGACGAAAAATGATGATCATTTTCTGGTATACGACAGATATGATATCTGGATGCTTGATCCCGAAGGAAAAGAAAAACCCATTCAAATCACTGATGGAAGGAAAGATGAGCTTCAGTATCGCTACATCAGGCTGGATCCTGATGAAGAATACATTAATGGGAAAGAGAAGCTACTGCTACGTGCTTTTGACGAACAAAGCAAAGATGCAGGATTCTATAGTTTAAGTCTTTCGGATCCTATGGAAGCCCGGAAGCTCTGTATGGGACCTTATCGCTATTATACCCCTGTCAAGGCGAAGAATAATGATAAGATCATCTGGCAGCGGATGAATTTCATTGAATACCCTGATCTCTACATCAGCAATACCGGATTTGAGGATGAAATTAAACTGTCGGATGCCAATCCCCGGCAAAAGGATTATTTATGGGGTACGGTTGAGATGGTTCAGTGGACCTCATCCGATGGTATTGAGCTTGACGGCCTCCTCTATAAACCGGAAAACTTCAATCCTGACAGTACCTATCCCATGATCGTTTATTTTTACGAGACCTACTCAAACAACCTGCATAGCCATTATGTTCCAAAGCCAAGCAGATCGACTGTTAACTTCACTTTCTATGCCAGCAACGGATACCTTATTTTCGTTCCTGACATCGTTTACAAGACAGGATTTCCGGGTCAAAGCGCATACAATGCCATCGTGAGCGGAACCTTGCAATTGATGCAAGAGCCCTGGGTGGATAATGATAAAATAGGCATACAGGGACAGAGTTGGGGTGGTTACCAGGTGGCCTATCTTGTAACACAGACCAATATGTTTGCCGCTGCAATGGCAGGGGCTCCGGTCAGCAATATGACCAGTGCGTATGGAGGCATCCGCTGGGGGTCAGGCATGAGCAGAATGTTCCAGTATGAAGGCAGCCAGAGCCGTATCGGTGGCACTTTATGGGAAAAGCCCTGGCGCTACATTGAGAATTCTCCTGTATTTTTCGCAGATAAGGTTGAAACGCCCTTGCTGATGATGCATAATGACAATGACGGGGCGGTACCCTGGTATCAGGGCATTGAATATTTTGTGGCACTGAGAAGGCTGAACAAGCCGGTTTGGATGCTCACCTACAATGGTGCTCCACATAATCTCAGTCGCCGTGCCGATTGTAAGGACCTCAGCATTCGCATGCAGCAGTTTTTTGATCATTACCTGAAGGGCGCCCCATCCCCTGTTTGGATGGAATATGGTATTCCGGCTTTGAAAAAAGGCAAAGAGATGGGCTATGAATTGGTAGAATAGAAGCGAAAAGCATAAGGCTTGGCAACCCTAAACTATTTAACCGGAAATCTTTCACTTATATATTGCAGGGCCTCCCTGATCTCCAGGCTGGTAGAACTTGGGCCTGTGCGGATGAAGAATTCTTCTCCAAAGCCTTTTTGCCGAAGGAATACGGGTGACGGGCTCCGCATGCATCTCACATGGCAAACCGTTCTGCCATCGATCTTTTCCAGGGTTGAACGGACATAGGGTGTAACCTCCTGCCCCATCGAAGCTTTTACCAGGTTCCAGAAATGAAGAAGAAACTTATCATCATTTTCAAACTTATCGATCTCCACACCCTCAACCCTGCCATCATCTTCAACACCAATAAGCAAATGCCCACCACTTGAATTCAGAAAAGCAGTAATGGTCTTCAGGCTGGCGTGTTCAATAGCAGGGTTTTTCTTTCCCTGCCTTACATCCCAACGCAAGGATGTCTTAAACTCCAGGTTATAGCTTTCTCCCGCACCGATCAGATCACGGATGCCCGGCTCGAGGTTGTGCCCGCTTCCTGTAAAAAATGATACATGTTCCAAGGTCCTTATGGCCTGGGTATGAAACTCCTTATATGCAACATCGGGTTGATCACGATCCACTTCAAAATGTGTGATCTCCTTTCCAAACAAAATACTCTTTACATCTTTTTCGTCACTCATGCTATGCCTCAGGTTTATGGCAAGGATGGCAGTGGCATATTCTGAGGGTGTCATCTTTCCCTTAACCAGCATCATGGGAAGCAAGATACCTCCGGCATGCACGTTTGACAACAGATTTAGGGCTGATTTCTGGGCATCAAGCATTCCTTCATACGTTTCCTTTATTAACTTCAGAAAACCTTCGATCTCGCCCATGCTCCCACCCTCTCCATCTGTCAGTTCATCAATAAATGAAGTCAATCGTCTGCCTACTTCTGGCATCCCCCAAAAAATAAGATTAAGCACAGCTGGATGGTCCTCAAGGTAAGACAGTGCCATGGAAGGATCAAGCAGTGCATTTCCCTCCCCTTTGCGCAGCAGCACCAATGGATCTTTCATAAATCGTTCATTGAAAGATGCCTTCATCGGATCATCTCCCTGCTCAATATAATCGCGCTGATAACAAAAGAGGGCAAAACTATTTGCACTGAACAACTCAATGCTTCCATAGATGGTAAGCTTGGCAAGCATGTGCTTTAATAGCCGAATATCCGGATCTGCAATATCATTCCCTGCCGGTGTCTTTAGTACTTTATCGGCATAATAAATAGCATGATCATGATCGCGCATCACCAGATCCAGCTTTCGCGGGTCAATGGGTTGAGGATATTTCATCATAGGTCTACTGATTTCCATCCAAAATTAAATTATAATGCGGACATGATGGGTAATAAGGGTATTTATTCTTAAATTAGCTTCCTGAAGCAGACGCTCACCCTGATCAAACAATAGAAATCTTAATTTCCAATTCTTATGGCTACTGAAAATAGAAGCTTTATTTGCCGCAATCTCCAGTGTGGATCTGAAGACTCACTAGGAGGCATGCTCTTTCAATATGAATACAAAAAAGGCGAGGTCATTCAATGCCCATATTGCCAAAGTGAATATGTTGAGGAGGGTGAAGGCCATCTTTTAAAGCTTGCAGACAAGGAAACCAACGAATTTAGCATTAGCAGCCTGGATGACTATAATGAGGTCAACAGTAAGTGTGATTCAGTTAAAATCTATTTCCCAAAACTGATCATTAAGGATATCAAAGCAAAAGATGAGCTGGAACGCATCATTTCTTTTGGCAAATGCCGGATTGATGAACTTGTGATCGAAAATATTGAGATCCATTCAGCCTTTTATCCTTTTTCATTTGCTGAATGCAGCATTGGCAGCCTGAGTATCCATAACTGTGTGATCAAAGAATCAAAGAAGAAGGATTACCGCAGCCTGTGGCACTTCTTTGGAATCAGTTTTTACAGGACTGATATTTCCAAAGCCTTTACGATTGAAGGATATAAAGGCAGTATCGTCGTCTCCGACTGTAAGATCCCCGGAGGGATTGAAATAGCCGGACAAAGCAAAATGGAAATAGGGCTGCTCAATAATAACACTGACCCAAAGATAAAGACAGGCAAAAATGCCGAAGCGAGATTGGTATTTGAAGTAAGCGGAAGAGATGCATCTTCGGTGGAAAAAAAGATCGAAACTTCCGGAAAAGCCATTAAAGGCCTGAATGTGGACGAGCTCCATGTCATCAAAGATACGGAAGGCCATTCCCTGGTGGAAGACTGTAAGATCAAAAAACTTGTATTCCCCGATGGGGGCAATATCAGGTCTGAGCTTATTTTCAAAAATTGCTTTATTGAGTCGATACAGAATGAGCCATATTCATTTGACAAAAATGTGATCTTCTTTGGATGCACCTTTAAAAATGACCTCTCATTTTCAGGAGCTAATTTTAAACAATCGCTTGTACTGGAAGCCTGTTCCTTTTTAAAAGAAGCTGTATTCAATGACCTGAATATTGAAAAAGACCTTCACCTGAGCTATTCCCGTTTTGAAGATGTACTCACAATATCAAATAATAATTGCGGAGGATATATCAAATCGCATACCGTATTTACAAAAGAAGGATTGAAACTGGAAGACAATGTGGTAGCCCGGGAAGTAAACTTAAGGAACATGAATTCCGGCAAGGACTTTATTTTCAAAAACAACGAAGTAAACGGGTACCTTTTTCTAAGGCAGGTCAACATAGATGGAAAGCTGGAAATAAACTGGTTAACAACAGCTCAACTGGATATCAATGACGTGAGAGTGGATAAATCCATGGATATCCAAAACTCAAAAATCAGGAACAACCTGAATATCAATGTTCTGGACTTGGGGGGAAAAGCCGACATCTCCTTTGTGAAGGTTGAGGCCGAGATAATGATCAACAGTTCGATATTCAAGCAGGAGACCCTGATGGTTGCCTGTGTTTCCAATATGAATATTTTCATAAACAATGATCACAAATCCCATCTCTCATTGCATGCCAACACATTCAAAAAAACAACAAGCATACAACGCAACAGGATTGACGGTTCACTGATATGGGAAAGCATGCAATCAGATGAAACATTCTTCAACAACAACTTCATTCTAGGTGAAGTGAAGGTGAATAAAGCCAATGCAAATGATCTTTCGTTTAGCGATAATATGATCCATAACGGAATGAGCACGAGCAATTCAACCACCAAAGACCTGTCATTCTTCGATAACTTCATTCATGAAGGCTTCACGATCACATCATGCTATTCCAACAACATAAACCTGAACGACAACGAGATCGAAAAAGCTGTTTTGCTTAAGAACCTTGAAGCAAATGAGTGTAAGCTATTCGACAACAAATTTCATGAAAGCATTGAAATCAATAACATCGAATCAGACGATATATACCTGATCAATTCAGAGATTAAAGATCAGCTGTCAATATATAACCTGGAGTCAAATGATCTTATTTTCAGTGGCAATAAGGTTCCTCAAACTGAGATCAAAAACGGGAATTATGGTGACATAAGCATTTCGGAGTGCAGCGAACTGGATAATTTAGTCCTGTTTAATGTGAATGCAAGAAAGGATATAAACATTAAGGAGTGTAATTTTAATGACAGTTTGAATGTACAATATTGCAAAGCCGACAGCGATATTGTATTTGAAGAGAATACCATGCATAAAGGATTCACTCTGGCCAGTACACGAGCGGATTCCATGAAGTTTATCAGAAACAGATCGCTGAAGTGCGATTTCAGCATGGGCAGCTACAGGCAAATAAGCATTACGGCTTGTCAAGAGCTGGGCGAATTCTCTTTCAACAATGTTACGGCAGGAAAAGATGTCAGTATTAGCGATTGCATTTTTCATCAAAACTTTAAAATGCTCTATTGCCAGATAGAGAATGACCTTGACCTGAGCAACAATACATACAAGTCCGAATTCAGCCTCTTCAATAATAATGTAAACGGATCCATCAACCAGTCCGATGTACTTGTTGAAAACAGTTTTCGGTTAAACAAAAACCTCATCAAGGGCAACCTTGAGTTAAAAGGAGTTGAATTCAAATCTTCTTTTGCCCTGTTTGAAAATATTGTTGAGCAACAAACAAACCTGAGCGGACTCAACTTTAACACCAATCTTGATATTGACCTGCTTAAAAATCGCTTCAATTTTGTTGTGTTGGAGGCCCTGAGCATTCAATCGGTGCTATATTTCGACAATAATGTTGTGGTAGGAGATCTGCGCATTGGCAAACGTGAAATTGTAGGCATATCGGATGAAATGATCTTTCCAAAAGCAGTTTCAATGATTGAAAATAAGATCAGGACGGCACTATTTTCATACATCCGTTTTGAAGCCCCTGTTTGCTTTCACAAAAACAATTTTGAAGCCGACTTAATCTTCAACGACACTTCGCACAGCAAGGCGCTGGATTTTACCGGCAGCTACGTAGGCGGTTCGTTCATGTTTAATAAAACGAGGGTTGATTCCTATGATGGCCCGCTGATCCTCGACAACACCTTTGTTGATAAGCGGATCGGATTTAACGGCGCATTTCCAGCAAGCTTTTCTTTCAAAAATGCCACATTCAAGGGCTTTGAGATTCCTGCCAACTGGAAAATGATCCGGAAAAAGCTCAGGAACAGCTTCATCACCGATAGGAAAGAATACCTCTTAAAGGAAAACAACATAAGCAATAAGAAATTCGATGAAGTGAACCTGCCATATAGCCTGATAAAGTCTCATTATGAGTCGAATCAATATTTCAATGAGCTGCCGGAAATGTGGAAACATATTCAGTCCGCTATTCTCCTAAATGAGGAAAAGGCAACTATTCTGGAAAAAAACATTGAGAACGGAGATGATGTGATCATGGCCAGATACTATATTGATCAATGTATCAGTAAATCTTTTCTTCCGGTATATTTTGATTTCTTTGATAAAGGCCTGGTGGATGCACTTTCAAACCTTGCAGAATACTTTTCGAAGGGAGAGAAGAAATATGAAGATGAATCAGCGACTGAAATATCAGAAACGCTTCAGCCTTTCTTCCAAAGATTTTTATATGCGATGAAGTTTTTCCAGAATCACTTCGTTTATTGGGGAAGCGGAGATGAAAAAGAAGATCAGAAAATTTACCGCAACGAGATCACAAAAAGCCTGGAAGAGCAATATAAAGTCTTGCGACAGATATATGGCGACAATGGAGAACTTACCAATGAGGATTGGGCTTATTATCAATGGATGCATTATAAGAACCTCAGTGATATGCAGGGTGTGCCAAAGAAAGGCAGAATAAAGTACTGGCTTAAGTACCTGATATTTGAAAAGATTTTTGGATGGGGTGTAGACCTGATGCGTATTCTGAGATCAACAGCCTATGTGGTGCTCTTGTTTGCATTTATCTATAAGCTGATGTTTCTCTTCAACCCGGGCCTAACCATTAGTTGGGACGGCATATTGGTTGAAGCCAGGGATATTGGCGTAATACGGTCCATAGTACTGGCTCTTCAAACCACCTTTAGTGCTGTGCTTGGCGACTGGGCACCAATCGGATCCGGCTCCATTAAAATTCCGATGACCATCAATGCCGTACTGGGAGTGTTCTTTGTAACTTTCCTGGTGGGTGCTTATGGCAGGAAAATGCTGCGTTAAGATTTTTGGTTTCCACCTTCGTTTTAACTTCTGTGGTGGTTGGTTTTTCCTTTTTCTTTGGTGCCATAATGTGTAGTTTTTAGATGATACTTTCATTTGTAAACCACACAATAAAGTTATAAATTAGCTGGTAAAAATTACGCTGACGTTATACAGGATCAGGTCATTGAAGACAATTTCCTCGTTATCTGAAATCTCAAAACACAAGGATTCCGTTCCAATGTTAGGGTTCATAGTTACCAATGATCCAAGAAAGTATTCATCGCACTTTTCTTTATAGGAATAAAATGCTAACATTACTAGAAAAGCAGTTAGGAGGGCAGTTCTAAATTCAGTATGGACAGTAAGGAAATTATATTTCATATTATTGATATTGTCTGATAAGACACTGCATCCT